>JADZBN010000185.1 GCA_020852075.1 Bacteroidia bacterium | reverse complement strand
TGTAGAAGTGATTTTCATTGAGATAAATTCTCTCCCAGGCATGACGCCCGCAACATGCATCTTTCATCAGGCAGCATTGCAGGGATTTAAGCCGTATGAATTCATTGACAGGATACTCGATTACGGAATGAAAAGAAAAAGCACCTCCGAACGTGTGATTTGACGAAACCTTATGGCTTCAAAAGTATTCCGTTTTCTCTCAAGCAAATCATTTGTAATAAACCTGGGAATTGCTGGTACGATTTCAATTATTGGACTGTTGGGAGTATATGCCATGCTGGGAAGCTATACGCACCATGGTCAGATAATAAAAGTTCCCGATTTAAGGGGAATGAACTCTGATTCCCTGGGGACCTACCTCAACAGTTTGCATCTCAGATTTAAAATTATTGACAGTTTGTATGAATCCGGAAAACAACCCGGAGAGGTGCTGGATCAGGATCCGGCATCCGGATCAGGGGTGAAACAGGAAAGAACGATTTATGTATCCATCAACTCGGTAAAACCTCCGAAAGTGAAAATGCCCGATCTTGTGGATGTTTCTTTTCGCCAGGCAGAGGCAATCCTTCAAACCTACGGCCTTGTTACCGGACAGGTGTCTTACCAGCCAGACCTGGCCAAAAATGCCATACTAAAACAACTCTTCAAAGGTGTGGTAATAAAACCCGGGACTGAAATTTACAAAGGTTCCGCCATTGACCTTGTACTTGGAGACGGTACGGGTACATCAGACCTCCCTGTTCCCGAACTGTTTGGCCTTACCAGAAATGAAGCAGAATTTGTGTTACAGGGATCCGGCCTGGCTCTTGGGTCAGTGTCCTTTAGTCCGGGTGTAAAAGACTCCGCTTCCGCCACCGTATATAAGCAGGAGCCTGAAGCAACGCTGAATTCAGTTATCCGGAGAGGTGATGCCATTGATATATTTCTTAAATAAAATTATCCGAATCACCCTCTGTAAAAGGTACGTAAGATCCTCCTATCCGATCAATTTCGTACTTTCGTCCCAATCCGAAATTTGTATGCAAGAACATTCTTCCAGCACAAACATAATTATTGCATCCCGGCAGGTCATTATCCATGGGCTTACACTGATGGTATTGTTTTTTTCACCTGGAATCTCCAGTGCCCAGGAACATCTTGTTCCCCTTGGATCCAATTACACCATACGTGCCTTCCTCCAAAAGAATAATCCAACCGGATTCCGTATTCAATCCTCTGTTACCGATACAGTCACATTGCCGTTTATTGATGATTTTGCCAGACCCGGAATATATCCCTTTGACAGTCTTTGGATGGACAATGATGCTTTCATCAATTCAACATTTTGCGACCGGCCTGTAACCATTGGAGTTGCAACCCTGGACGGACTGGATGCCTATGGCCGGCCTCATGACAGTCTTGCCACCGCCGATGCAATTGCAGATTACCTGACTTCCCAACCTATTGACCTGGGCGGCCTTCAGGGAGACACTTCAGTCTGGCTCAGCTTTTATTATCAGGCTCAGGGACTGGGAGACATTCCTGAAGTTGGTGACAGTCTGGTAGTTCAGTTCAGGGATACTGCCGGTACTTGGAATCATGTCTGGTCCATTCCCGGAAGGTCGGATACGGTTTTCCAGCGTGTCAGCATCCATGTAAATGATCCTGTTTATCTCTATAAAGGATTTCAATTCCGTTTTTACAATATTGCTACTGTCAACGGGAACAGAGATCATTGGAATCTGGATTATGTGATACTTAATAAAAATACATTGCCCAATGATTCCATCCGCGACAACGGATTTATCAATGTAAGGCCATCTTTGCTGAATGAATTTACTTCCATGCCATACAATCATTACAAGGGCCTTGCAAGCCCTGCATCAGCAATGGTTAGCAGTATCTCAGATACCGTACGAAACATCAATTATGGAATCACATCTTTAAATTATGTTGCCACAATTTCCGACGAAAACGGAAACAGCCTTTTTAATTCCTTCCCTGGTGTGAATCAAAGCGGATCTTCCGGATCCCTGCTTGTATTTGATACCAACCTCGGCGGTTTTAGTTACCCGGTTACCATACCAAAAGACAGTACCGGATTTCTGGTGAAAACCTATTTTGCACAACCGGGATTTCAATCCAATGCGAATAATGATACCATCCGGTACACACAGACGTTTGAAAATTATTACTCCTACGATGACGGGTCAGCAGAAATCGGTTACGGAGTGACGGGAAATACAGACGTTAGGGTTGCATACCGGTTTGATGTGAAACAGACTGATACGCTCAGAGGTGTTCAGATATATTTTAACCCGGTTGGATTAAACGTCCATAACAAACTGTTCCAGCTTGCCTACTGGGATCAACTCAGTGTTTCAGGTAATAGTGACCATCTGGTTTATAAATTAATCAATCAAAAACCTGCCAATGTTGACAGCCTGAACGGATTTGCCACCTACCTCTTCGATACACTTCTGGTAGTCCCTCCGGGCCCGGCCTATGTCGGATTCTTCCAGAATGAACCCGGTACTATTTATGGCCTCGGCCTGGACAGAAATACAGATTCTCATGCTAATATGTTCTACCATCTGGATGGATTCTGGTATCAGAGTACCATCAATGGGTCCTGGATGATCCGCCCGCTGTTTGGTGATACCATTCGTACGGCCACTGTTGGAATTGATGAATTGGCATCCGTACCTGTATTTGATATTTTCCCAAACCCGGCATGTGATCATTTTACAGTAAGGTTTCAGGATGAAATTAGCAGCCCGCGTATATTAAAGCTGAGTGACATCACAGGACGTGAAATCTCATCTTGGGTAGTAAAAAACAACTCCTGTTTTGTTGATGTTGGAAATCTTGGCCGGGGAATTTACCTGGTGACGATTATCAATGCAAATACCGGTGTTGAGGCGGTCAGAAAATTATTGCTGCAATAGCCCTTTTCCGTTCACAATCTATACCCTGATGGATACGATGCATTCATGAAGCAGACCGACGAGCCCGAAAACTCTGAGCAGGACGATCTGTACGAGCATTACCGGTTTATTATTGACAAGGGCCAGCAGCCTTTGAGGATTGACCGGTTCCTGATGAACCGGATTGAAAACACTTCCCGGAACAAAATCCAGAAGGCCTGTGATGCAGGCTCCATCCTTGTAAACGGGAAGAAAGCCCGGCCCAGTTACAAAGTAAAACCAGGAGACCAGGTTCAGGTTGTATTGCCAGAGCCGGTTCGTGAGATTGAACTCATTCCCCAGGACCTTCCCGTTGAAATTGTATATGAAGATGACGACCTGGTAGTTGTCAATAAAGCCGCCGGAATGGTGGTACATCCTGCTTTTGGAAATTATACCGGTACCCTCATGAATGCGCTGGTGTTTCACTTCTCCAATCTCCCTGTGCGGGATGGCCGACTTGAACGGCCTGGTCTTGTTCACCGGATTGACAAAAATACCTCCGGACTGCTGGTCATCGCAAAGACAGACAAAGCCATGGCACACCTGGCAAAGGAATTTTTTGAACGAACCATTGAAAGGAAATATTCAGCACTGGTATGGGGGGATTTTATGGAAAATGAAGGGACTATTACAGGAAATCTCGGCAGAAGCCAGAAAGACCGGAAGATTATGGAAGTGTATCCGGAAGGAGATCAGGGAAAACATGCGATAACCCATTACAAAGTCATCGAAAGGTTTAATTATGTAACCCTGGTAGAATGCAAACTTGAAACAGGACGGACACATCAGATCCGGGCACACATGAAATATGCCGGACACCCTCTGTTCAATGATGAAACATACGGCGGAGACAGGATTCTGAAAGGAACCGTTTTTTCGAAATACAAACAGTTTGTAGAAAATTGTTTTGAATTAATCCCTCGTCAGGCCCTCCATGCACAAACCCTTGGATTCATTCACCCATCTTCCGGTAAGAAAATGTTCTTTGAAGCCCCCTGGCCTGATGACTTCCGTTCTGTTCTGGAAAAATGGAGAAATTATGTCAGATTCCGGAAGGATACGTAGTGTTTAACGGGAAGGTGCTGTAATTGTTGATGGAGCCGTTGTTTCAAAATTGTTCACCACATTATACAGGGTATCCCTTTCCACTGCCGACCTGCCACTTTCCTGTATCAGGCTTACCAGTTCCTCCGTACTAAGAGAGGGATTTTGTTCCTCTGCACCTGCCATAGAATATATCCTGGTGGAGTCATCAATGGTTCCATCCAGGTCATCCACTCCGAAAGCCTGGGATATCTGGGCCGTACTCCGCCCTATCATTGGCCAATAGGCTTTTATATGTGGAAAATTATCAAGAAATATTCTGCTTACCGCATAGTTCCTGAGGTCTTCAATTACACTCGCTTCAGGAACATCCGACATCTCGTTGTCCTTATTCCTGAATTTAAGCGGAATAAACGTATTGAAGCCTTCTGTCAGATCCTGCAAATTGCGCAGCCTGCTCATATGATCTATTCGATGAGAAAATTTTTCAATATGACCATATAACATAGTTGCGTTAGTGTGCATTCCCAGCGTGTGGGCAGTTTTATGAATGGCCAGCCATTCATCAGCCGTACACTTGTCATTACAAATCCGGCTTCGGATTTCAGGATGAAAAATTTCCGCGCCGCCACCGGGAAGTGAATCCAGCCCGGCTTTATGAAGCATACCCAACCCTTCCTCAATACTTGTTTTGGCCTTCCGGAACATATAATCAAGTTCAACTGCCGTAAATCCTTTTATATGAAGTTCGGGGCGGTGTGCCTTTACCTTCTTCAGAATACCAGCAAAAAAATCCAGGTCCATTTTAGGGTGTACTCCTCCGACTATATGAACTTCCGTAACCGGTTGTCCGTCATAGGACCTGACAATATCCATAATCTGATCTTCCGAAAGTTCCCAGCCCTCCTCACGGTGTTTGAGCAGACGGGAGTAGGAACAAAACTTGCAGGAAAACACACAGATGTTGGTGGGCTCAATATGAAAATTCCTGTTGAAATAGGTAGTGTTACCGTTTTTTTGTTCCCTTACAAAATTTGCCAAAGCTCCGAGGAATCCTGGATCACCTTTTTCGAATAATAACACTCCATCTGATTCAGAAATTCGCTCTCCGCCCGTCACCTTTTCTGCAATTTGTTTTAACGAAGCAGAAATCCCGGTATCTGAAAGATAGGCTGATATATTACCTGGTTTCATACAATGAATTGACAAATTTAAGGATTTCATTCATCAGGAATACAATTTGAATTTTCCGGTAAATAACAGGAACTATCTGTTTGCTGAGGCATCCATGTTCCACCGTTCAATCCGCTCATTCTAATATCGTTGTGAGAATCATGGAGATTTTACAGGTAATAATAAAGTCCTTAATTTTGCAGTATTAAATTATGAGCCAGAACCCGATCAGGATATTGCTTGTGGAAGATGAGGAGCATCTGCAGGAAGCCATCAGGTTAAACCTGGAATTAGAAGGTTACAAGGTTGTAACGGCCGGCACCGGAACCGAAGCCGTCAAAATTTTTAAACAAGAAAGGTTTAACCTAGTCGTGCTTGATGTAATGCTGCCGGAAATGGATGGCTTTTCAGTCTGTGAAGCTATTCGCCTTACCAATTCGACTGTCCCGGTTTTATTTCTCAGTGCCAAGAATGCCAATGAAGACAAGATTACAGGACTAAAGCGAGGTGCTGATGACTACATGACAAAGCCATTTAACCTGGAGGAGTTCCTGTTGAGGGTGAATATCCTTGTGAAACGCAGCCTTAGCCAGGAAGAGAAAAAGGAAATCAATGATATTTTTCGTTTCGACGGTAACGAGGTGAATTTCAAAACCTATGAAATCCTTGGAAAGAGCCGTGAGAAAATCCGGTTGACAAAAAAAGAAATTTCACTGTTAAAATTACTGATAGAAAGGAAAAATGAGGTGGTTTCGCGGGAGCAGATCCTGGAAACTGTTTGGGGCTACGATATCTATCCATCCACCCGTACTGTGGACAATTTTATTCTTGCGTTCAGAAAATATTTCGAAAAGGATCCCAAGGAGCCCCATTACTTTTTTTCAGTACGAGGGGTTGGCTATAAATTTGTATGGCAATAGCCATTCCGAAAGGTTCCGGTTTAGTTCCTGATATCCTTCGGCACAATGAAATCTACCGGTAATATGTATTGCACATCCACCGGACTTCCTCCGGCAGTACCCGGTTTCCAGTCCGGCATCATTTGCACAACACGCAAGGCTTCCTGATCCAGCTCATCATTCACACTGCTGATCACCTTGGTATCCTTGATTTTCCCTGTTCTGTCAACCCGGAATCCAATATATACCCTGCCCTGAATCCTGTGAATTCTTGCTGAATCCGGATATACAAGGTGGTCTTTCAGAAAGCTCTGAAGGCTGTCAGGACCACCGGGGAATTCAGGCTGTACCTGAACTACAGTAACACCAAATCCTGCTTTAACTTTATCCCGCTTCCCCGTTTCAGGCTGTTGGGAAAACGCAAAATAGGATGTGGAAAGAAGAATCAATAAGAATATATTTTTCATGGATGCTAAAATCTATTCAGAGGTATGAGCAGTTCAAACCTAATGCAATGGGGATAAATTTGCAAGAAATCCCCGAATTATTGATAAATTGATAATTTCTCTCAAAAACCGCTCTTTATTTTAATTATATTTGGTTTGCTAAATGCCATAAAATGAAAAACTTGTATCTGTTAAAGTCATTGCTGTCCCTGTTTTTCCTGACGATACTGTTTTTTTCATGTCAGAAATTGCAACCCGGCACAGGGAAGAAAAATACCCGGCCAAAGAGTGAGGCCTTGGAAATACTGCAATTCCTGAACTGGACACGGTCCTATCCGGCAACAGATATACCTGAGGATGCCTACACCAGAGCGTATATGGATTACAAGGCCATCCTTTCAAATGAAAACCGGAGAATGTCCGGAAGCAGCCCTTGGCAATCCCTGGGTCCTGTGAATGTGGGAGGTCGCACCTTGTGTATGGCTTTCGATCCCCTGGATACAGCAACCCTGTGGATGGGTTCGGCTTCCGGTGGCCTGTGGAAATCCACCACCGGCGGAACAGGACAAAATGCCTGGACCTACATACCGACCGGATTCGATGTACGAGGTGTATCAGCAATCGCCATCAATCCGGACAATCATAACATCATGTATATAGGTACCGGAGAAACCTACAGCTACGGCAGCTCAGTGAATGGTTTGATTGACAGGCCGACACGCGGAACCGCCGGAACCGGTATCCTGAAGAGTAACGATGGTGGAAGCACCTGGCTTCCAAGTCTGAACTGGCAGTACCAGCAGGTCAGAGGTGTCTGGGATATCGTCCTGAATCCGTTAAACCCTGATGTTGTGTATGCCGGAACCACCGAGGGTGTATATAAATCAAATAATGGCGGCACTACATGGTTTCAGGTATTGCAGGAAACAATGGTTATGGATCTTCTGATGGATCCGGTGGATACCGGACTGGTGTATGCTGCAGTCGGTAATGCCGGAAGTCCCAATCCAGGTATTTACAGAACTTCAAGCAGCGGTGCTGTCTGGACAAGAATCAATTCAGGCCTTCCGGCTGCCCCAAACACCGGGCGCATCACCCTTGCCATGAATCCTCTTAACCACAGATCAGTTCTGGCTCTGGTGGCTAATTTTTACAGTACCCGCGGTATTTATCAGAGTTTCGATGAAGGGCTGAACTGGAATTTGTGCCCCGGACTTACTGAAATTGTTTCCTATCAGGGCTGGTACGCCAAAGGACTCTGCTTCAGTCCGGACGATACCAATTTGGTAATGCTCGGCGGCGTCTATCTCTTCATGTCCGATCAAGGCGGTGCATTCCCATACCTGGTGGCAAATCCTCATGATATTCATGCAGACATACATGACATTTTATTCAATCCGCTCAATGGATCACACGCATACATTCTTACAGACGGCGGTTTGTTCAGGTCGAACGATTCAGGATTTTCCTTTTATGATTGTAACGACGGATATGTCTCTTCACAATCATACATAGGCTCTGTATCATCGCAGGATCCTGATCTGATGCTTGCTGGATTACAGGACAATAACACAATTTTGTATGACGGCAGTCCATACTGGATACCGGTAACAGGTGGTGACGGATCTTTCAATGCGATTGATCCATCCAATGATTTTAATATGTTTACTTCATTACAATACTTGAATATATTTATGTCCATGGACCGGGGTAGTTCATTTTTTACATCCTATAGTCATACGTCAAGCCCGACACAGGCGAATAGCGCAGCTTTTATCGCTCCATTTATCCTTTGTCCTTCTGCTCCTGCCACACTTTACGCAGGTTGCGATTCATTGTTAAGAAGCGATGACGGTGGATTTTCATGGTTCAATCCTTCCGGGACCCTGCTTGACAGTAATAACCTGGCATTAAGTATTTCAGTATCATCCAGCAATGAAGATTCACTGTATGTGTGTACAGCACCGAATCCTCCACGTCCCATGCACGTATTGCGGTCAACAGACGGCGGGCAATCTTTTCAGGACATATCAGGAGGTTTGCCCAACAGGTTTCCCAGGGCGGTTACAACCGATCCCATCAACAGCAGGATTGTGTATGTTGCCTTTTCCGGATTTGGTACAGGTCATTTGTTTCGATCAACAGATGCCGGGAACAACTGGTCCGATATAAGGTCGACCCTTCCTGACATTCCCTTTCATTGCATCCTGGTACATCCGCAACATCCGGATACCCTTTTCGCAGGTTCCGATCTGGGCGTCTTTGTTTCCGCTGATGCAGGTCAGACATGGGATGTATTCAATGATCAGTTGCCTGAAGGCTGTATGGTATTCGACCTGAAATATTCTCCTTCCGACAACAGCCTAATATGCTTTACCCACGGGAATGGCATATACAAAAATTCCCTGGGACAGATTCCGGTGTCAACCCACATCGAAAAAGTGCCATTCATTCTTGCCGTACGAAACAATCCCGCCACAGAGTATTCATCAGTGCTTTTGATTTCCAGAAATTCAGGTGAATGTCAGTGGAATGTTTTCAATGCTGCCGGCGAACTCATTCATTCACGCCGTAATACATGCCATACCGGGAGGAATCAGATCCTTCTCGATTTGTCAAACCAGGCCTCGGGTCTGTATTTTCTTTCTGTTGAACTTGGCAATACGGTTCAAACTGTAAAACTGATGAAACAATAAGTTCAATACTATTTTCCGGCGTCCTTTACGGTAAGATTCCACTTACCTTCAGTAATTATCTTTTTATACATACTTTCTACCATATTCATCACTGCAGGACAATATTCCATGTTCTGTATATGAGTACCGGAAATATAGAGTTTCCAGTCACGGTTCTGGGTATGAGGATACCCTGAACAGTCTTTGGGACGTACCGGATAGATGGAGCATTTATTATCCTTTTGCAAAAACTGACAGGGAGTTCTCCGGTTCATAATATCTCCTGTTTCATCGAAATACAGATACTTTTTAAAATACTCATCGTAGGACATCCCCAGATGCCTGGAGATTCTTTTTATATCGGCTTTGTTGTATGTGGGTGACATCAGTTTACAACAGTTGGCACAATCAAGGCAATCAATTTTCTTAAATGCCTCCTTATGGGTTGCAATCGCAAAACCATCCAGCCCCCTGAGCCTTCTCCGGAGCAGCCCCTTTAGAAAAGTTGTGTATTTTTTCCCTTCTTTCTTGAATGTAGAATTAAGATATCTGACGGGTTGGTTTATCCGTACCTTTCCTTTTGCCATACGATAGGTTTCTTCCTTTGGTTTGAAATGCAAATGTATTATTCTGAAAGATACAGTCAGAATAATCTTTTGAGTCCGAATACGGCACCAATGGTTCCTTTCCTGCCGTCAGCAAAGGATGTAAAAATTTCTGCACGGAAAAGATTCAGTTTTTCAATACCCGCAGTCAGCTCCAAATAGTCAGACCTTGTTTGTACATGAAGGTAATGGACGCCCAGGATCTCACTGAACTTCAGTTTCCGGATTAGTGGAATCTTGTTGAGAAAAAAACCACCCAGATTCTGTTCCGCGTGTACCTGAATGTACTGATCCAAAGTACTGTATGAATAATAGTCAAGCCCCCGGAAGTCATTGATTCTGAAATCTGAAAACCATGTCCGGTTTCCGTTGAAATGCATCAGATCCATCGGGTACAGGTGTTTCCTACTGATAAACTTACCGTATTCCATCCAAAAGGTAAGCCTTCCAAGAAGTCCCATCTTCCAATTATCGCCCACCGCCAGTTTTGCAAAATCAAACTGCACATCGGAGGAAATACCGGGGATTCCTTTCCGGTAGGTCACCGTAACTTCCGGAAACCTGCTCCCTGTTATATATTTCCCCTCGGGCCTTTCCACATATTCCTGCCGTATCCGGATCCTGCAATTCAATTCAGCAATCAGGGCCTGGTTTTTCGCAAACACGGAGCTGTCACCGGAAATGAAAAATGGGTTGTTATCGGAATAGTTTCGGGACGAATTCGTGACAAAAGCATAATCCGTTGTGTTTGATAAAGGAATCCTGTTTGCATATTCTCCTTTAATACCAAAGCGGAAACCATTCCATATTTCAGATTCATGTTCCATCATTATGAACCGGGATTCATACACCTTCATGTAATTTTTCCTGGCCCACAAAGAATAGATGGAATTAATAAGTGGGTTTATCGGATTGTTCTGGTTAAACTGCAATACATCCGTACCGGCATCTATCCGTATATCCGACAACTTGAATCCGTTATACCGGTATTCTCCCATGATATGTGCATTCCAGTGATTATTGGACAAGCCGTAGCGAACAGAAGGTTGAATGGAATAATTTCTTCGGTCTTCGTTTCCAAAACGGTGTACATATTTAATCCTAATCTCACTGTTCCAGCCTTCAACGGTATTGAATTGAATGGCAGGAATGGGTGAGGATACTGACAGGGAAGTATGACGAAAAGTGTTACGGTAAGTGTATCCCGTTAACAAATCCATGAAAGAAAATGAATTATTGATATGGTCCATCGAATCCTTGTATGATTTTGATTCGATTCGCGCATGAATACTGTCTTTCCTCTCATAGTCAGATTTTTCAGACAAAGACAATGGAACAGGTCGGTTTTCATTCCAATATGAGGAATCCCTAGTATTGGCTTCCTTGTCAACGGACATTACCTTACCGTCAAAATATCCTTTTTCAAAATCCGGATGTATGTTGTATGAACTGAAAATTCCCATGACAAGTCCGCTGCCATGGAATCCCATAAAACTGAACACATATTCAAATTGATTGGAAAATGGCATCCAGATATCCTTTTCAACGGGCAGGAAGGTTTGACTAATCTGAAAGGTATCCACAAATTCGACCTGCTGGCTTTTTGTAATGAACAGATTCAGGCTGTGTATCCTCCAGGTATCATCCAGAATGAAAATATCACCGGTAAAGACCGGATCACTGACCCTTTTGGGAATTACCCTGATTTTATTAACCATTACTCCGTTTTCCAGAAAAGTACCTTCCAGTTTATAATCATAATACAAAAGGGCTCCCGAGGCGATGGGAGAAACTATACCCCTTGGGGTCAGACCCGCCAGGTTGACAATGTTATCGTAAAAGCTGAATAACAGATCTGAGGCCTGGTTAAAACTGTACGTTCGGGCATCACCGCTGACTTTGGATGAAATCATCCGTTCCCTGATCCTTCCGGATGATCCGACGGAAAGATCTGAAACAGACTCGCTCAGGTAAAATATTCCCGTCGTTGTATCCAGGAATTCGCCCATTTCAACTTTTTGTCCAAATAGAGTTTCAGGATAGGATACCAGACGCTGGGTGGATTTTACATAGGCATGGCAGTTGTATTCCTGAACTTCATTCTGATAAAACTTCCGTTTCTTTTGGGCTTTCCTTATGATCGCATAAGCCGGATCCTCGGCTCCTGCCCGGATGGTTACTTCCTTTAATAAATAAGTTTCGGGAAAAAGAACAACATCCCTGGTGTTAACGGAATCCATTATCCGGATCGCCTCTTCCTTCTGGCGGAATCCAATCAACTTGAAAATAACTGTATAGGCTCCAGGTTCGAGCTCAATGGAATACACACCTTCCGGATTTGCGGTAGTTCCCCGCGTGGTACCCTTAATAAATACATTTACAAAGGGCAATGGTTCTCCCCTTTCATCCCTGATGACACCGCTGAGTTTCGCTGCCGAAAGGGAGTCAGAAAACAACCCCAACACAATGATTGCAAGCAGTCGTACTGCAATTTTATGCAATAATCTTTTCATATAAAGAAAGTATTCCATTTACAAAAGTCTCCCATGAAAATTTTCCTTTTTCCGACAGAACATAACTGCTGAACTCTTCCTCACGGTTATTTCTGTAAAAATCTTCAATGGCCGTGGCAATAGATGCTGCATCAGGTGATGTAACATAACCTGCT
>JADZBN010000184.1 GCA_020852075.1 Bacteroidia bacterium | reverse complement strand
GGCCTGAATTTTTCGTTGGCATTGACCAACGGCCTGAACGGTGAGGAGATAAAGGCAGATAAAGGATTGCGGGATGCCCGGTTTGAAGGCCGGGATGCTTCAGCAAGAAATCTTGCTCTCAGTTCTTCACTGCTCTATTATATCAATGATTTCCGGATACAGGCTTCGGGTTATTTCGGCGGCTCGGTGGGACTGAATCCCAGAATGGCTGACAGCCTGCAACTTGAATCTTCTGCATTCGGTACACCTGTGACCGTTCTGGAAGCGGATGCGACCTGGAAACACAACGGAATCTCATTCAGGGCTCTTGCTACCATGGTAAACATCAGTAAAGCCGAAGATCTGAACCGTGCATTTGCCAATAATTGTCCTGAACAAATGAACGGATACTATCTGGAGGCCGGGTATAACATGCTGAAACTTTTCAATGCTTCCACGCAAAAAGACCTTTCCCTGTTTGCCCGCTGGGAATCGGTTAACCGGAATGCAAAGATGCCATCCAATGGAATAAAAAATGACATCAATAACCGGCAATACCTGATTTGCGGACTGAATTATGCTCCCGCAAGAGGGGTGGTACTTAAAGCCGATATTACCCTGATGAAGACGGGTGAACCCAACCCGCTGCTCGTGGTAAATCCCTTTCCCCAGGCGCCGGAATACCATACCTCCCAGACCATTGCTGAAATCGGCCTGGGATACAGCTTCTGAATTATGTCAAACCGAAGATCCTTTATCAAAGCCGGAGGAAAAGCCTGTATAGGTGTTTGCGGATTCTTGCCTGTCTTGAATATGCTTTCTTCCTGCTCAACCACCGGTTCCGCCCTTGCGGTGGTCAAACCCGACAGTATTGAAATACCTGAAACCGAATTTCAGTCAAAAAAAATTCTGATTATAAAAAATAAAATTCTGGAATTTGATGTCGCTGTCATTGCCAAACCGGATAAAAGCTACTATGCCCTTCGGATGGAGTGCACCCATCAGATGAATCCGGTTCAGTTTACCGGAAATGGATTTTACTGTCCCACACACGGAAGCCGGTTCAACATGGACGGTAATGTAACCGAGGAGCCTGCACAATTTCCACTTAAGCGGTACAAGGTAACCATTGAATCCGGTAACGTCATCGTCCACCTGAACACATGAATCCGTTTATGAAAACAAGAATCCCCCTTCTTATTTTCTTTATTACGTTGTTCCATTTCTCCTGCAAGAAGGACAACACCACAGATCCCGGCACATCCCCGGTTTCATCCGAAAAAATTCTGAGTGACTTTTCTTACAAGGTAGCCCTTGCAACGTATGCTGATCTGTCGTCAAAAGGTGCTGCTCTTGACCAGTCCGTTTCTGATTTCATTGCCGCACCTTCACAGCAGGGCCTGGAAACCTGCAGGGCAGGCTGGAAAAATATGCGTGCTGCATGGGAGCAATCAGAAGGATTCCTCTTTGGCCCTGTTTCATTTCTGGATATTGATCCTTCCATTGATACCTGGCCGGTTAGTTTTACCTCGTTGGATTCATTACTGTCAAGCCCTGTGACATTTGATCAAACAACCATGAACCAACTGGAATTTTCTCTGAAAGGATTTCATCCGCTGGAATATCTCCTGTTCGGCCAGAATGGTAACAGGCTATACACAGATTTCACTCAACGCGATTTTGAATATGCACGTGCTCTTTCCATCTATCTGAAAGACCTTTCTGCCCAGGTGTATGCTTCATGGGATCCAAACCAGCCGGGTAATTATCTGGTGCAGGTAACAGAAGCAGGGACAGGCAGCGGCGTGTATTCGAGCCGTAAAGCTGCCGTAATGGAAATTGTAAATGCCATGATCAGTATCTGTGATGAGGTTGCCAATGGAAAAATTGAAGAGCCGCTTATCAATCAGGATCCCTCACTGGAAGAAAGTCCGTTTGCAAAAAATTCTCTGACAGATTTCATTGACAATATGAAAAGTGTGGAAAATATTTATCTGTGCAGATATTCAGAGGACGGTACGGGCCTGAATGATTTTGTCAGATCCTTCAATATTTCACTTGATAATTCCATCCGCCAGAAAATCACTGCTGCGATTACCGCCTTACAGAATATTTCCCTGCCATTTGGAGAAGCCATCATCCAGCAGCCTATTCAGGTACAACAGGCACAGATTGCAATTAATGATCTCAGATCAGCATTGGAAAATGATCTGATGCCATTCATTCAGGCAAAGGTAACCGATTGACCTGCCGGAGAAAAGATACTTTATGAAATATAAAATCCTGGCAATACTTGTAGTAGTTGCGGTTATTACTGCGTGCAGGAAGGCTGCCGACTGGCAGCCCGCTGATGATGACGATGTTTTAGCGGGCGGGGCACTGACCGTATTTGATGAGGGATCCGGCGCATTCACGCACAGCTTCAATTCACTTATTGAACCTTTGACACAAACACATGCTATAGGAGACGCTGCATTTGAAAATACCTTTGTTGCCGCACCGGCCCCCATACGTCCCGGGCTTGGCCCTGTATTCAACAACGTCTCCTGTGCATCCTGTCATGTGGCAGACGGCAGGGGAAAAGCTCCGGATGCCGGAGAAAGCCTCATAGGTATGCTTATCCGCCTGAGTATTCCGGGTACTGATCCGCACGGCGGGCCAAATCCAGCTCCCGGATTTGGTGGCCAGTTGCAACAACGTGCCATATTTGGTACCCTTCCGGAGGCAGGCGTTCAGATCACCTATTCGGACAGCCTCTTTACGTATCCTGATGGACAAACTCTTACTCTTCGAAAACCGGATGTTCAACTCATCAATCCCTACCAGTCACTGCCCGCCGGTTTGATGATCTCTGCAAGAGTTGCACCTCCCGTTTTTGGAATGGGATTATTGCAGGCTGTCCCTGAATCAGAAATAGTGGAAGAAGCAGATGAAATGGATGCAGATATGGACGGAATTTCCGGAAAGGCTAATTATGTATGGGATGTCCTCTCCTCAACCATGAAACTGGGAAGGTTTGGATGGAAGGCAGGGAACCCGGATGTAATGCAGCAAAGTGCCGGAGCACTGAATCAGGATATGGGAATTACGAATATGGTTTTCCCTGAGGAAAGCAGTTACGGTCAAATACAATATGACGGAAGAGCAGACGAACCGGAGATCAGTGACAGTTTGCTGTATGCCATTGCATTTTATATGCGAACCCTTGCCGTGCCTGCTGCCAGACACAGGGACAGGCCTGAAGTGACAGAAGGCAGAACCATTTTCAGAAATCTGGGCTGTGTTTCCTGTCACCGTCAGAAATTACATACAGGTACCGATGTCGCATTTCCTCCTGTCAGCAATCAGGATATTTATCCTTATACCGATCTGCTGCTGCACGATATGGGCCCCGGACTGGCAGATCATCGTCCTGAATTCCGCGCCGATGGAAGCGAGTGGAGAACTTCCCCCTTATGGGGAATAGGATTGACCAGGATTGTAAACGGTCATACGAATTTCCT
>JADZBN010000183.1 GCA_020852075.1 Bacteroidia bacterium | reverse complement strand
TCCAAGGATCATACCTGCAATCAGGTAGAAGATTACCGATCGCGCATCCATTATTCCACCCCCTCCATCAATTTGGATCCTTCATTATTCAATACTTTGGTAAGTTTTGACCTGTCATACACGCTGTGTTCGAATGTTTGTGCCATTTTAATGGCATCCGTCGGACAGGCCTGGATACAGAGGTTGCACATGGTACACAGATCCAGGCGATATACAAAAGTATCCAGTGCCTTTTTCCGTTTACCATCAGGGGTGGTTTCGAATTTTGTAACAATCTTAATAGACCCGTTCGGGCATGCAATTTCACATGCTGTGCAGCCGGTACAACGGTGTTCGTTTGCATCATTGTGGATCAGCACCACCTCTCCCTTAAACCGTTCCGGCAGTTGAAGAGACTCCCTGTCATCAGGATAATTTCTGGTAATGATTTCCTTATGATGTGTAAAGTAATATCCTGTCAGCTTCATGCCCTTTAGCAGGGATCTTACGGAAGTGAATACAGTACGAATATAATTTCCTAAAAAACTCATTTGCTTTGCATTTACATTCATCGTTTCATCATTCAGAAATACCACCCCATAATGGCCACCAGTGTAACGAGCAGCAGATTGAACAGGCTGATGGGAAGAAGGTATTTCCACTCAAGGTTCAGCAACTGGTCAATGCGGAGCCGCGGAAAGGTCCACCTGAACCACATTATTACAAATATCAGGAAGAAAGTTTTGGACATGAACCAGACCGAGGATGGAATGTAATCCATCACCCTGTTGAATGCTCCCCAGGAACCGATATGGAAGGGCATCCAGCCACCCAGAAAGAGGACGGCCCCGATCGCACACACAATGAATATATTTACATATTCTGCAAGGAAAAACAACGCGAACTTCATTCCTGAATATTCTGTATGAAATCCTGCCGTAAGTTCTGATTCCGCCTCCGCCATATCAAAAGGTGCCCGGTTTGTTTCTGCTGTTACGGCAATAATAAAAATAACAAATGAGATGATCACCGGAATATGGCCTTTGAAAATCCACCATCCATTCTGCTGACTGAGAATAATATCAGAAATCTTCAGGCTGCCTGAAAGTACCACAACCGTGAGGATGGCCATACCCGCAGATAGCTCATAGCTTACAATCTGGGCGCCGCTGCGCATGGCACCCAGCAGGGAGTACTTGTTGTTGCTCGACCAGCCTGCCATCAGAATTCCTATAACTGAAATGGAAGAAATGGCAGTAATATACAAGACTCCGATATTCAGATCCCACATCTGAAAATTCCTCGCGAAGGGGATGGGCGCCATCAGAAGCATGGATGTAATCAACACGAGGAAGGGAGCCAGGTTGAACAAAAATTTATCAGAACCCGAAGGCGTAAGACCTTCTTTCAATACCAGTTTCAGGGTATCGGCAAGGGTTTGTGCAGTTCCCTTAAAGCCCACACGGTTTGGCCCCACGCGTATCTGCATATAGGCAGAAACCTTCCGTTCCATAAACACCAGCACCAGGCCGAGTACGGTAAAGAGCCCGATCACCAGCAGTCCGGCAATGAGAAAACCGGTCAGCAGTGCCATGACAGGCGGTAACGCGGTGGTCAGCAAGTCATGTACGGATTTACTTATTTCTTCCAGGCTTGGCATCTCCTTACTCCATGTGGTATTTGTCAGAAAGGTATGATCAGAAATTAACGGTCAATATCAGGTATTACCAGGTCAAGTGTACCCATAATGGCAACCAGATCACCGATCTTTCCCCCTCTTGCCATGTGATCCAGCGCGGAAAGGTTGCTGAATCCGGGGGACCGGAACTTGATCCGGTACGGTGTAGTTCCGCCTTCACTAATAATATACACGCCCAGCTCTCCCCTGGCCGTTTCAACAACAGAATAGAATTCTCCTTTTGGAAGTTTTATCACCGCCTTTGTTTTGGCCTGGAAATCTCCTTCAGGAATGGCATCAATAAGTTGCTCCACAATGGATAACGATTGTTTCATCTCGTGCATTCGTACCAGGTACCGCGCAAAGCAATCACCGGCTGTTTCCAATGCTTCAGTAAACTCAACCTGTTTGTAAATATCATAGGGCATCCATTTGCGTACATCACAACTCACGCCGGAAGCTCTCGCCACAGGTCCTGAGGTACCGTATGAAATGGCATCCTGACCCGAAAGTATTCCGACGTGTTCCATCCGCTGCCGGAAGATAACATTATGGGTGACCAACTCGTCGTATTCATCAAACTTGCTTTTGAACAGCCGGATAAAATCCTTCACCCCCTTCCGGAAATTGGGATGCAGATCCATGGCTACACCCCCGGGAACCATATAATTCATGGTGAGTCTGGCGCCGCAGGTCTCTTCCATGATATCATTGATCATTTCGCGCTCCCGGAAGGCATGAAAAAATGGCGTGATGGCGCCCACATCCATGGCCATGGCTCCCCACCATAACTGATGGGAGGCCAGCCGGGTCAGTTCATCCATGATAACCCGGATATACTGTGCTCTGAGTGGCACCTCAACCTGCATTCCCTGCTCCACAGCAAGGGCACATCCGTGATTGTTAATATGTGATGAAAGATAATCCATCCTGGAGGTCACGTAAATAAACTGACGATACGTCAGGCTTTCGCACATCTTTTCAATGGAACGATGGATATATCCCAGATGGGGCTCCACTTTTTTAATGGTCTCGCCGTTAAGGGTAATTACAAGGTGTAACACTCCGTGCGTTGACGGATGTTGTGGCCCCACATTAATAATGAGATCGCCTTGTTCGGTAGTACCAAGTTCTTCCAGCATCGCCTTCAAAGCTTTATCATATTTACGGGATCCTCGTAATCTTTCCGGAGCGGCCATCCGTTCCAGTCTTCCGTCAGAAATAGACGGCGGAGATCCGGATGGTGGCTGAATCTGATTCCAAACAGATCATACACTTCACGTTCATGAAATTCTGCCGTCCTCCAGACGGAAGACACCGAATCCAGTTGCGGCTTGTCCCTGTCCACTTGTATTTTTATTACAACGGAATGACGGTGCTTTAACGAACGCAAATGAAACACCACCGTAAAATGTGTTTTCCAGTCAATACCGGTAACACAAAACAGATAATCGAAAAGCCATTCCCGGGTATCTCTCAACAACAAAGCCCTGTTCAGCCAGTCTTCCGCATCCATGGCAACAACCGGCCATTCACCCGCCTCGTCTGCGGAACTTCCGGCAAATACAGCCGTAATTGAGGATTTTATTTCTTCTGCGTTCATCACTGAAACCGGATATCTCCGGAATGTTTCTTATCCTTTTCCCTCCATAATTTTTTGCTGCAGGCTGATCAACGCATGAAGTAAAGCTTCCGGCCTTGGGGGACATCCGGCCACATAAACATCCACGGGAATAATATGATCGGCTCCCTTCACCACTGAATAGGTATTATAAAAGAATGGTCCGCCCGAGGTGGCACAGGCACCCATGGCTATCACATATTTTGGTTCGGGCATCTGGTCGTATAACCGTTTCAGCACCGGCGCCATCTTGTTGACTATCGTGCCGGCTATAATGATCACATCTGCCTGACGCGGTGTTGCTCTTGCTACCTCAAATCCAAACCGGGACCAGTCATACTTTGCCGAAGCCGTTGACATCATTTCAATCGCACAGCAACTGGTGCCAAATACCAGTGGCCAGAGGGAATTGGAACGTGCCCAGTTAATTACAGCGTCCAGTTTACTGACCAGAATCCCGCCTCCCGGTGTCTGGTGTACCTCTCCCGGAAAGGGATCAGGCCCTTTTACATCCTTCACATCCATTTCAGCGCACCTTTTTTATGAGCGTACAAAAATCCAAGGAACAGGATAAAAAGAAAGATCAGTATTTCCACGAATGCAATCCATCCGGATTGCTTCGCCACTACTGCCCAGGGATACAGAAAAACCAGTTCGACATCAAAAATGAGAAAAAGCAATGCAAAGAGGTAGTATCCTACGTTGAATTGAATCCAGGACTTACCGATGGTAGGTACGCCGCATTCATACGCCTCTCCTTTGACTTTATTTTTCGTGGAACGAGCCAGAACATTCGATAACATAATCCCCCCTCCTGCAAATGCGATCCCGCACAGGATCAGGAGAATCATTGAGCCTGCACCCATAGTGTAAAATTAATGAATCAAGTTCTTCAAACGTACTCTAATACGGCAAATTATGCAATACGCCATGTACCGCGCAGGGTCTATGGAAATGTTTGAGAAATAGGGAGTTACAAAAAGAAAAAAATGCTGATAGTGCATCGGCACCGGGCCTGGCTCATATTTCAATCAGATCCTCGAGATGATCCATTGCGTCTTCGTTATAAGCGCCCTGTGCCCTGTAAATGATTTTACCGTCTTTGTTCAGCAGGAAAAAACAGGGAGCGTCTGAATTCCCTATACCCAGGCTTCGAATGACCTCATCAAGATTTCCGTTGGAAAATAAAATATGGGGCCACAAATCCTCTTGTGCCGTTTCTCTGAACTTCTTTTTAAAAGTTTCCTTAAAGGTGGCTCCCGCATTTCCGAAAACAGGTATGAAGAAGACATGGACATCATACAGGTCATCCATCAGTCCTGTTTTGGCAATAAAGGTATTGTATATCGGTTCAAGCCAGGTTTCCAGCGCCGGCTCAGCTTTCCGGGACATGGCAAAACACAATATGGTGTATTTTCCCTTTATATCGGAGGGTACATGAAAGGATTTTCGGTCCGCTGTTTCACCACTGAATGACGGTATGACCTGAGCCGAACTCAGCCCGGTGCTAAGAAATAACAGCAGAATCATTCCGGTTTTCATTCTATGATTTGGATGATAAACGGTGTATTTCTCCACATATTGTTCAGCTCAGGAACATTACATCAATTTCACACGATATTTATCTGCCATCAGTTTCATCTGTTCCTCCGTGATACCATGCACATTTTTGTTTCCGTGATAATTTTCCACAGTCAGTACATACACCGAGTAGCCATGCTCGGCTGCGAGCCTGAAATAGGGTTCGGTTTCCCAGGCCATGGTAAATGTATTATCCACGATTATTTTTTTTTTGCCTGCATGCATGGATTCCCGGGTGTTTTTCTCACACAGGGCATAGGCTTTATGATTGTCCATGTAGTCAAACCGGTAGGTTCCCGATTCTGCGGAAGTAAAAAAATCATCTACTGAAAATACGGGATAGGTGTCGTTTTCAGAAATGAGTTTTGCGAAGGATGATTTTCCGGAGCCGGGTAGTCCCCGGAGGAGAATGAGCGATTTGCCGGTAAGCGCTGACACAAATAGTTGTTCTCAGTTATCGCTGATGACTATTTTTTCAATACGGTCACCTGCACGAATCATGTCAATGATGTCAAGTCCTTCGATAACTTTTCCGAAACAGGTATGTTTCCGGTCAAGGTGTGCGGTTTGACTCCGGCTGTGACAAATGAAAAACTGTGATCCTCCGGTGTCCCTGCCTGCATGGGCCATACTCAGTACGCCCCGGTCATGGTATTGCTTTTCCCCGTCTAGTTCACATTTTATTTTATATCCCGGTCCACCGGTCCCCGTGCCTTCCGGGCAACCTCCCTGTATGACAAAATTGGGGATCACCCTGTGAAAGGTCAATCCGTTGTAAAAGCCCTTATGGGCCAGTTCACAAAAATTCCGGACCGTATTTGGTGCGTCTTTTTCATAAAATTCCACCTTCATGGTGCCCTTTTCTGTAATGATTTCGGCAGTTTTCATTCGTTTGATTTAGAAATGCAAAGATACGAATTTGCCCATTGGTGAGTATCGTAACAAAGGCTGTTATTTCACGCTGGAATAATATGCCGCATTGACCTCCACCAGATTTCCCCGGCATACCAGTCAAATAGCTAATCACAGGGAAACCTTCGCAGCCGGAGCAATTTCGATTGTTATTGTCGTTCCTGTCCGATGAAATTCGTACGGATACCGATTCACCAACAGAAGAAGCTAATTGTCTGCCTGTCTTTTGTGTTTCCACCGTCTGTGAGTCCATAGCCAATAGGCGGGATTTTCCCTGATCAGCGCTTCATTCATTCTGGCTGCGGTTTCGGTAATTCTGAATTCAGGTTCTTTCACAGGTTCATCCGAAATGAGCTTGTATTCCAGCCTGTAATGCCCACGTGATGTACGGGTGATCACACCGTACAATACCGGATAATTATATTTCACCGCATACCGTTCAGCACCGAGAAACATGCATGTTTCCTGATTAAGAAATTGCATCCAGTATCCCTTCTTTGGATCCGAAGGACTTTGGTCATTAATGAATCCATAGGTGCATAAAACATTCTGGTGTTCCTCAAAAAATACAGCTACCTCACGGGTTGACATCAGTTTCATACCGAATCTCGCCCTGGAATTTCTGAGTTTTTCGTCAAAGAAAGGATTCGACAAACGCTGGTAAATTCCCGTGCCGGTATGTGAACTGTGATACGGCAGCGTGATCGCAGGCCATTCCCAGTTTGCGTAATGTCCCGTAACCAGCACAAGGCTCTTTCCCATCCGGTAATACTCCTCCAGCAAGCCGGCATTCACAAGTTCCACCCTTTTCCTGATGGTTCCGGATGCAGCAGTAAATATTTTCAGACTTTCAAAAATCATATCACAAAAATGCCGGTAAAACCTTCTCCGTATCCGTTTCAGATCTTTCATACTTTTTTCCGGAAAGGAATTCTTCAGATTATTCAGTACCAGATCCTTCCTGTAGGGTGTAACGTAATACAGGACAACAAATGTCAAATCGGACAATCCGTACAGTACCGGAAAGGGTAACAGGGATATGGGTATCAGGAAAAGGTAATACAGCAGGGCAGATGCAACTTTCATATCCGGATAATGTGTCGCAAAGATGCAAAATCCGGTAATGCACAGGTGTTTTTAAAAAATTGAAGTTTCTGAAAACTTCCTGTTTGAGGCATTCCTTTACCTGCCACCTTTTAGTTAAAGCAGCCTCCAATTACTGTATTCAAAAAAAATCAGAAATGCCAATAAAATTAAAAACATCTGCACATATTTTCGTGTAACCCCTTTGACTATATTTACAATATGGGCAAAAGTGATGGAAACAGATTTTTGAAAAACAAAAGGCAAGGAAAGGGTCTGTACAAATCCCTGCCTCTTGTTTTCTTTGTAGTATTGATGCTGGCAATCATTCCAGACCTTGCAGTTCCCCAGGCTTCCAGTGGTTTCAAGGCAGGCGCCGGACTATTTTCTATTCACAATTCCTTCAGTAATACCCAACAATTCGCCTGGCAGGCAGGATTTTTTTCTCAGGCAGATCTGTCGGATCATTTCACGCTGCAGCCCGAACTTGATTATGCCGAACGGCGAAATACTATGGTAGCGGCTGACAGTTCAGTTTCGCTGATACTGCGATCGGTCAACCTCCGCTTCCTTGGATTTTACCGCTTCAATGATCATTTTCTGATTGGTGCCGGTCCCTATTTCGGATATATTTTACAGGCAAAACAATCCCCGGTATGGATTGATAAATCCTGGTTCAATCCCTTTTGCCTGGGACTAAATGCGGCAGCAACTCTGCAGTTTTATCCGGTAATGTTTTCGCTCAGATATGATACCGGCCTGACGCTGTTGACACGGGACAATGCTACGGAAGTGGTGAAAACGCTTAATCCCTTTAATGGATCACACACCGGAGGCCTTGAGCTGATTGTCAGTTTCGGATTTTGAAAATTCTTTCGCTGAATAAACACGACACAGCGGAATCCGAATTACTGTTGACAGATGAAATATTCCGGTGGTGCACAGGAAAAAGAAATTTCTTGAAAAAACGGGTATAAAAACCTACCGTTCCGGTGAAACCGGAAGCACAACATACGTGTAAAGATATACAAATAATTTCTTGCATTGTAATTAATACTGTTAATTTTTTTTAATACATGAATTCATGATCACTTCACTCATCATTGACGTATCTTTGTGCTGTCAATTAATCAGTGTAACAATAAAAATCAGATGCTATGAAACAAGAAGAAGTAGTAAATCAACTGGCCAATGCCATTGAAAGCAAAAACTGGAATAAAGCTGAAGCACAACTCACAGAGGATTTTCAGTTTTCAGGTGCAGTTCCAACGCCGATTAACAAAAAAGAATGGCTGAATGTTCAGCGCGCAATCCAGACCGGAATTCCGGACCTCAAACTGAATATCCGTGTAACGGAAGCGAAAGGTGATAAAGTATATGCCAAAGCCAGTCTTGCCGGTACGCACACCGCAGATATGCCGGTAACCATTCCAGGTTCTCATCCTGCAACAAAAACCGGTAAGAAAATAAAAATGCCGGAAGAAACGCTGGAATTTACCATCCGCGGTGAGAAGATTGCGAAGATTCATGTTACTCCCGTTGCCAATGGCGGAGTCCCTGGTCTTCTCGAACAGGTAGGTGCATTGCAACACGCATAATTCCTTCCCCCTTTTTTAAAAAGCCCTGACACCCCGCCAGGGCTTTTTTATTTTCTGCGGTGCAGTATCCGGCCCCACGAATACGTCCCAGCCTTCATGCGAAAAATCCTTCAGCACGTTCCACTGCATAAATTCCTCTGACAGAATGGGTAATAATCATTGATACCAGTATGTAACTGCTGATTCATTCACATGATCTTGTCCGGATAATTCCTGACTCAACTTTGTACCCTCATCCATTCATCGTCAACACAAAACATAAAATGAAAACAGGGAAAAACAGGAGCGTATCTTTCCCTTTTATTTCTGACCGGACCGATTGCTGTCTTTCCATCGCCACAGGTACATGCAGGCATACGTACGGAAAGGTGTCCAGTCGTTCGAAATACGGATCATTTTTTCTTTCAGCTTTTTTTTATCCTTCTGACGGATGGAATACATGCGGATCATGGCTTGCTGAATTCCAAGGTCATCCACAGCAAAGACATCCTCCCTGGCCAGGGCAAACATCAACAACATTTCGGCAGTCCATCTGCCCACGCCCTTAATTTCAGTAAGATAGCTGATGATGTTCTCATCATTCATCCTGGCAAGCTTTGAATGCGTCAATCCCTTGTCAATGGCAAATCTGCTGACATTGTGAACATAGGAAACCTTTGCATTGCTAAGGCCGATAGACCGCAGTATTTCGGGTGCTGTGGCAAGAACTTGTTCCGCCGTTGGCGCCTTTCCTCCGTACAGATCCAGGAACCTTTCATGAATAACCGTTGCCACCCTTGTAGATAACTGTTGTGACATAATGGATCGTACCAGGTAATGAAAAAGATTTTTTCTGACAGTAAGCTCCATGGAACCGTTCTGTTTAATGGCCCGGCGGAGTATGGGGTCTTTTGATAAATGTCTGATATGTGACATACGCCTGAAAGATACATTAATGGAATGAAATCCAGAAAACAGCCTATACAGGTATAGCAGCCATTCAACCCTGATAATATTCTATAAGTCCCTCCACCACGCGTGCCACGGCCGGACAAATCTGACTGTTTTGGAAAGTAATTCCCAGAATTTTTTTAATATTTCTCTGCTGTGTATGGGGATACTCCCGGCATGCTCCGGGCCGGTACTCATATACCCTGCATAATTGATCGCCGGCAAGAAACGGGCATGGCATCTGCCGGAAAACATAATCACCGTCTTCATCTACCCTCAGGTATTGCACCGTAAAATCAGAGGGTTTCATTCTAACTTGCAGTGACAATTGAGTGATATCACGGCTTTTCAGCAAAGGTCCTGTGGTACGGCAGCAGTTGGCACAATCCAGACAGTCAATCTCTTTGAATGCCTGGTCGTGTAACGTATGCGTAATCTGATCCAGGTCAGAAGGAGCCTGACTTTTCAGACGATCAAGAAATTTCCGGTATTCCTTTTTACGGCTTTTTGCCTTATTGAGAATGCTCTGATAGCTATCCCGCATACATTATATTTACAGGTAAACTATTTTACCGGTTTGAAAGTCACACCACGGGTCATGAAATATTCCAATGATTACTATAAAAACCGGCCACAGTTCCCGGCAGGTATGCCTGTGCCTGCTCATCATTTAGCAGTAATTGGTGCAGGAGCATATTGCACAGAGTCAGCGGGAATAAACCGGATGGAACTGGTATTTACACAGTGTCTTGTGTTTTTTCCCGTAAAACCTTCGCCCGTGAAAACATGGCCCAGGTGGCCACCGCAATTGGCACATAGAATTTCAGTCCTCATACCGTCTGCATCAGGAACACGTTTTACAGCGCCTGGAATTTCGTCATCGAAACTGGGCCAGCCGCAATGGGCTTCAAATTTATCTTCGGACCTGTACAAGGGCGCATTACACCTGCGGCAAATATAGATTCCCTTATCATTTTTCAGGTAATAGTCTCCTGTAAAGGGCCTGTCTGTTGCCTTATGAAGAAGTACCTTCTCCTCCTGCGGCGTAAGATCATTGTATTTCATGTGACCAGAGTTATGATATTCCGGATTCTGACTTCCGGCAGAACAAGCAACAGACAAACCGGTAATCAGGAGAGAATATCTAATTATCCTTTTCATTTTATGATGCGTATCCGGCAGCATTTACCTGCCGCATGTAAAGTTCAGAAATAATATGGTTAAATCATGTTAATTCAGCATAATTCATGGAATAACACAAGCATTTTGATTTTCCGTAAAGTGCATGTAATTTTATTGATTATGAACGACAACATTCATAATGAAGTTTTTCCTGCTTTTCTTTTTGATCCGGTAACCCTTGATTTAATAGATATTAACAATACCGGGATCGAATTCTACGGATATGATCGTAATGAATTCATTGCGTCAAAACTCTTTTTGATTGTGCCACCCGAAGACCTGGAGAAGGCCAAAATAAGGGCAGCACAACCCATGCCTCCCAATAATTATCTAAATATCTCAAGACATATGCGAAAAGATAGATCAGTATGTGAGGTCAGGGTATTTGCAAAAAAAGTTTTTGTCAATGGAAAAAGCCTGACCTTTGTTCGTGTGGAACCCAGGTAGTCCGGTACACAGGAGTATCCCTGCCTTTACGGACAGTCCGGTTTTTTACCATTGACAGACACAAGTTTCGGTTTATCTTTGTCATCCATCCTTTCAACCACCGTATTTTATGAAGAAATATATTTCCCTCAGCCTCCTTGTAATTTTTTGTGCCACCAGATTAAATGCAGCACAACCCGTGAAAGAAAACCTGGAGAAGAACCCCTGGAATTCAACCACGTTTAGCGGACTTACCTTCAGATCCATTGGTCCTGCATTGACTTCAGGCCGGGTGGTGGACTTTGCAGTCAACCCTGACAACAAGGATGAATACTATGTTGCCAGCGCGTCGGGTGGTGTTTGGAAAACTACGAATAACGGTATTACCTATGAACCCGTTTTTGATGCTGAAGGCTCCTACTCCATCGGCTGTATTACCATGGATCCTGCCAACCATAATGTGGTTTGGGTGGGCAGTGGTGAGAACAATAACCAGCGAAGTGTTGCGTACGGGGATGGCGTTTATAAGACGGAAGATGGAGGCAAGACATGGAAAAATACCGGCTTAAAAAATTCCGAGCATATTGGAATGATTGCCGTGGACCCCACAAATACAGACATCGTCTATGTCGCTGCATACGGTCCGCTCTGGAGTGCCGGTGGCGACAGGGGTATTTATAAAACAACCGACGGGGGAAAAACCTGGAATGCTATACTGACCATCAGTGAAAACACCGGCTGTAACGAAATCCATCTGGATCCCCGCAATCCCCGGGTTTTATATGCTACTGCCCACCAGAGAAGAAGGCAGGTATTCACCTATATCAGCGGGGGGCCCGAATCAGCCATTTATAAAAGCACAGATGCGGGTGCCACGTGGTCAAAACTCACCAATGGCCTTCCGGATGTGGATCTGGGCCGTATCGGGTTGGCGATCTCACCGGTAAATCCCGATGTGTTGTTTGCAATCATTGAAGCATCCGACGGCAAAGGAGGCGTCTTTCGCTCTGATGACCGAGGCGCAAGCTGGGTAAAGCAATGTGACAATACGACAGCAGGAAATTATTATCAGGAAATTTTTTGCGATCCCAGGGACATTAATAAGGTTTACTACATGGATTTTTGGGTTATGGTATCAAAAAATGGTGGCAAGTCGTTTGAAAAAATCGGTGAGAAATACAAACACGTTGACAACCATGCCCTGTGGATTGATCCGGCCAGTACCGGGCACCTGCTGGTCGGTTGCGATGGCGGGATTTATGAAACCCGTGATGACGGCGCCAACTGGCAGTTTAAAGCCAACCTTCCTGTTACCCAATTCTACAAACTGGATGTGGATCATGACAAACCGTTTTATAATGTGTACGGAGGAACCCAGGACAACAACAGCCTGGGTGGACCTTCAAGAACCACCAGTTCCAACGGCATTACCAATTCCGACTGGAAAAGCATACTGGAAGGAGATGGCTTTCAGCCTCAGTGTGATCCTGAAAATCCGGACATCGTATATGCTCAATACCAGTATGGAGGGTTGGTACGCTTTGACAGAAAAAGCGGTGAAGTAACGGACATCCATCCCTACGAAGCGGAAGGAGAAAAAGCATTACGCTGGAACTGGGATTCACCCCTGCTCATTTCACACCACAACCATACACAGCTCTATTTCGGCTCCAATAAACTTTACCGGAGCGATGACATGGGAAATTCCTGGCAGTTGATCAGTCCCGACCTTAGCAGACAACTGGACCGCAACAAACTTCCTGTAATGGGAAGAGTATGGAGCATGGATGCAGTGGCAAAAAATTCTTCTACGGATTATTATGGAAACCTTGTTACCATCGCAGAATCCTACTTTGACGAAAACAACCTCATGGTTGGCACCGATGACGGCCTGATACAGATAACATCCGATGGAGGTAAAAACTGGAAAAAGATTGATAATATCCCGGGTGTTCCTGAAAGAACTTATGTAAACCAGATTATCGCCTCCCATCACGACAGGAATACATGGTATGTCGCATTCAATCACCACCGTTATGGAAATTTCAAACCCTACCTTTTCAGGACCACTGATGGCGGGCTTACCTGGAAAGCCATTCAGAACGATCTCCCCGAAAGAGGCAGCGTATATACCATTGCGGAAGATTATATCAACAAGAACCTCCTGTTTGCCGGTACTGAATTTGGTGTCTTCTTTTCGGTTGACGGAGGAAATCACTGGGTGCAGTTAAAAGGCGGAATGCCTGTCATTGCCGTCAGGGACATGGTTATCCAGCAGGATGAAGACGACCTGGTCCTCGCCACTTTCGGACGTGGTATCTATATACTGGATGATTATTCCCCCCTCAGAGAACTGAAGTCGGGTGACCTTGACAAGGAAGCCCTGTTGTTTCCTGAAAAAAAATCCTGGTTGTTTCAAGAGACGCGG
>JADZBN010000182.1 GCA_020852075.1 Bacteroidia bacterium | reverse complement strand
TCTGCGAACGCAACGAAGCCTTAGTTGTTATAGCCATTTCTTAATTGCCATCTATTAAGCTGGTTGCTTTGGCAATACCGGAACCAAGCCGTGTTTGGCCATCACCGCCTTCAGCTTGTCAACATCGGGAAGACCGCCTGCGTTTACAATTTCGGCACACTCTTTAAAGAAATTCGGTCCAAGAAGGGCAGGAGTAATTACAGCCAAAGCCTTCGCATTCTGTGGACGCAGATTATTAAACCCATGCACGGCACCACGCGGGATAAAGCAAGATTCGCCCGACGCAATGTCAACAGACTTGCCCTCAACGGTAAAAGTGATAACTCCCTCTAATCCATAAATAGTTTCATCATAATGTTCGTGATAATGCGGAAGGGGCACTTTAGCTCCTGCCGGAACGCCAAATTCAAACATGGCTACTGAGCCATTGGTATCTGCTGCCTCCAGCACGAAGTCAATGGTTATCTGTCCGATTCTGATGGTTTCGTTTTTCATAAGATTTTTGATTTAAGAAAGTTAATTAACACGACAAAGATAAAATGGCGAAACAGCGAAACCCTTGATTTGAATCAAGAAATTCAGCCGCTCAATTTTTTACGGATGCGACTCAGTGTTTCGGGCGTAATTCCCAAATAAGCAGCAATTTGAAACAACGGCAAACGTAAGAGCAGTTGAGGTTCTTCCTTGAGAAACCGGTCATACTTTTCTTCGGGAGTTTCAATGGTAGCTTCTCCCAATCTTTTTTTCAGCATATAATTTGTTTCCTGCTGCGCCTTGATGAAATACATTGTAAAGGGAGGAATATGTGTCACGGCATATATCCAGTTCTTTTGGTTGAACGCTAAAAGTGCCCCAACTTCTAGAGATTGTATGTTTAAGTCTGTCGGAATGTTATTTAAAAAGCTTTGCAGCTCGCTACACCAGCCGCATTCAACTTTAAAGTAAACGTTTCTTTCCTCTCCGTTGCTATTCATAAGATATTGCCGTAAACATCCTTTCTCTATGAAATAAACTTTCCTGGAAATATCCCCTGCTCTTAACAGGTATTCATGCTTTTTTACCTGAATCCGCTCAATCAATGGTGTGAGTTTCAAAAAATCCTTATCCGGGAAGGCAACTAAACGTCTTAATTCAGTTAAGAGTAAAGAGTATGGCATGCTTTCGTTTAGCATTGGCTATAACGTCAGTTCGTGCAATAACCTCGACCTTTAAAACATGTAATCCACCCTGAGCCGTATTGTCAGTTCTCCGGATTAAAAATTTAAACACGAACACCAGCGTGCATAAACTGTACAGTCAGTAAAAATAGAAAAAAGCAGCTTTCGGAGCCACATTTTCAACAAAGAGGGGCACAAAATATTCATTACCCTCCGAAAATTATAAATCAGATAAATGAGTCCAAATTCAGCGTCATTTTTTTTCAGGCCATTCATCAGAATGTGATTGTTTATTCCAGCGAAGCTGACCCCCCTCCGGAGACCTGATCCCACCTTTTTTGCAACTCATGTGGGGGTTATTTCAATGAACTGGTAATTACCGGGACGGGAGTACCCACAAGGAAATGTCCCTGGAACCCGGGGAGTTCATCCTGATGTTCTCGCTTCACATTCTTCCGCGCGGTTTTGCCCGCTTCCGGCACTATGGAATACTCTCCGGCCGGAAGAAGGCGTACGCTATTCCACAGATTATTCTGCAATTGGAAGGTCGTACCATGAGTTTGATAAAACACGAACCCCACAATGCTCCTGCCGTGCTGTGTCCCTGTTGCAGAAAACACGCATGAAAACCATTCTTCGCTTTGATCACCGTGGCCCGCCACTGCGGTTCTTAATCGCAAAACCACTCACATGGATATCCTGAAAAAAGCACTTGTTCACGGGACTGGGATTGTATTGACCACAAACCCAAAAAATGAGACGTATTAAAACTTTCGACCAGCCCCTTCAGGATTTTTTCTTCTTTTTCAATTCCCAAAACCTTCCATTCCCCTCTTAAAGTTGTTTATTAAAGCGACCACTTCCCATTCAAACCCCATAAGACAGGCCGGTTGGAATGAGAAAGCGGGGTTACGTGCAACATGGGCTTCATGGTTCGTTCTGCGGACGCAACAAAGCCTTAGTTGTCAGCGGCAGCCTTAATTCAGGTTTATTCAGAAGGTTAGTGTGTCGTGTATATTTAGTGCAATACTATTGGCTAAGTCTCCAATCAAATGTTCTCATTTTGTTTGTCAGTTATAGTTAAACCTGAAAGTAGAACAAAAGCAGAAACGACCCCGAAAACCATTCTTACCAGGCTAAGAGTTATCCATAAGTCACCGCTATTTTGAAGACTTGTATCAACTGTTTCTGAATAATGCGTACCTATTAGTTGCATTAACTGTGGAACAAAATATATAAAAGTGACTGCTAATATGATAAAATAAATACTTAATGAAATCAAAATACTTTTTCTTCTCCCTGTCCGCCAGTTCAATGCTAAGGTAATAATAAACAAGATAAGGGTAAGTGGGTGTATCAACTTCCAAAATGCAGCCGGTTGAATTGCATAATCACCTTGAAACATTGTTAGCGACTTCGGTGGTTCCGAAAATGCCACGGGCCACACAGCAAAATGCTCATAAACACCTGCTCCAATTATGAGGCAAAAGAATATACAGGTCAGAATGTAGAATATGTTTTTACTTTTCATGATTAATACATTTATTTGGCGCAAAGATGAGACTTGAGATAGGTAGAAAATTGTATTTAATGGACATTATCAATAATATGTCCGGAAACATTACTTTTCCTTGACCTATACTCTTTAGGGGTAATCTGACTTAAGGATTTAAACGTTCTGATAAAATGTGATTGGTCAAAAAAATGACATCCATAAGAAATTTCCGTTAACGATAAATCAGAATAGTGCAAGAGGTGAACAGCCTGTAAATATTTTTTGTAAAGTAAGGTTTGTTCTGTATTTAGACCCGTAAGTTCAAATAATTTTCTTGAAAGTTGTTTGGATGAATAGCAAAATCGGTTTGCCACATCCGAAACCGACAAATGGATGTCGCTATGTGTATATAAAAAAACATTAAATGCCTTTTCTCTCTCGGTAAGTATAGGAAGTCTTTTTATCAGCCACTCCGTAAAAACGGAAACTCTTTTTTCAAAACTATCTTGTTCACCCAAATGATGCCATAAACCATAAAAAGAAGGGTCTATTAAAGTTAAATCAATGACAGAGTTTGTAAACTCAACAGGATGAAAATTGACAATATGTTTGACGGCTGTTGGATGTAAAAATATCCCAAAAAAAGTTAGTCTGTCTGCAAGATGCAGATGCACAGGAGACGTGTTAAAACTTTGAACCAAACATCTTGGAATGGTCAGGGATTGCTGATTTATACTTGCATACAATTTAGTAGTTTCAAAACTGAAAATAATTTCTACAGTTCCTTTTGGAATGATGGTTTCGTTCAAAGATAGTCTGCTGTGTCTCTTAAGCTGCCAGAAGGCAATCACAACCTCATTGATTAAAGGTGATAGTGGTTTGGTAAAATTAGTTTCCATTGACATCCTAATCAGATTTAATTACGATTATCTTTTTCACGCTCTTTCCACCCAGCACATTGAGAAAATACATTCCTGAAGGATAGGAAACGATATTAATATTACAGGAGCCAATTGTTGTTTTGCTGAAAAGAAATTTTCCGGAAGAGTCAAAAATCCTGATAATATATTTATTATCTTCTGGCAGGAAAACTTTGAACTCTCCACCTGAAGGATTGCCACCTATATTCAGGTAATCTTCTTCCGATACTTGTTCAACTGATGTAATAAAATTCCCTGAAGTATCTGTTACTGCAATATAGGACTGATGTGCAGATGTATCTGCTTTTGCATATCCGGAAAGGATGTAACCGGAAGAGCCGTATTGGACGATGTTGAGTCCTGTTTCATCGTAGATATTTTCCGCATGGATTGTTTTGAAGAAAGCTGAATCACCATTGAGATCAAATTTATATAAAAACCCAGGCCCTTTAAATGTATTTCTATCTGAGATTTGTCCTGAAAATGTCACTGAAACACTGTCAAAATCAAAATCATTGGGCACAATGTATTCTTGTGAAGATTCTATGAAGTGAACCCACTTCAGGCTTAATGTAGAATCCAGACAAATGAATGCGGCTGAATCTAAAGCAGGTATTGTCGTTGCATCAAATACAATTAGTTTATCAGATATTTCATGAAAAAAAGAAGGGCCCCAGTTATACAAGTTGGATACATACCTATACGCAGAATCAGTAAATGCCCGACACTTGATCGAATCTAAATTACTGTTATATGTGACTAACAATGAAGTATCATGTCCTGATAATTGAAATTTCTGTTGAATGATAATTTCCTTTTTATCTGCACTTAATGCGGAAGGAAAATTACTGACTCCATAACTTTTACCATAAATTGAATCCAGATTACTGTCCAGCTTGGCCATATGTCTTGATGAAACAAAAACAAACGAACTATCAGCCATCAGAAAAAGTTTAAGTAATCCTGGATACACATTGGGAGGATAATTAAAGTCATAGTTTTTATTTATCAGTAAATTGCCATAATAATCAATTTTCATAAAATACACTCTGGCATCATAAGTAAAATTTGATTGCGGGATACTTTCACTTAAGGTGAAAACAATGTTTCCATCGGGAGAAAGAAACACATCCGGTACGCTCCCCTCCTGACCTGGAGCATAAAGATTTTGCCAAAGTAAAGAACCTGCATGATCTACACAACGTAAATAATAATAGCTCGAGCAGAATGTGCATCCGTCATTCAGTCCGATACTCACATAGTTTCCGTTGGGTAATTCAATTGTTTTATGACAAAATTCCAGATCAACCGTTCCCGATTGTGTAGCAAGAAACACTTGCTCAAAGGTGTTTTGAGCAAGTGTAAGCCTGCTTATAAAAATAAACAGACAAAGAATAGTTGTTTTCATTTTACAACCGCCATTTTCCCGGATAAGATTTCATTTGAAGTAGTCAAAATTCGTATGTAATAAATTCCATTACTAGTTAGCGGCTGCCTTACACGTTTCTCTGTTCGATTTCGTTGAAGCTGTCATTGTTGATTTAAAATATTGTAAAATCCCCAGTAAAAAAATAGTGCAATTAAAATTAAGTATGCAATACTGTTTGCGGTAAAAAGAAATCTTGAAAATATCCTCCAAGCATTCAATTTAATGACCTTTCGGTTGATTATCAATAATGGAACTATCAGCAATATAAGTAAGAATGGAAGGTAAGAAGCAATATCAATAAGTCCGAATTTGTAATTTTTATATGGAGAAGGATAGTAGAAAATTCCCATTTCTGTCGCTAAAACAAACATGTAATATGCCAAACACAAACTCAATGAGGAAAGTAGCAACTTATAGTTTACAAACTCCGTTTTTCTATTTTGAAAATAACTGATTAGAAAGTAGAAAAATGAAAAAATAAAAAGTGTCAGACAGATCCGAAGAAACCAGTCAATTGTATTATTATTCAATGGTGTTTGAAAGTCAAGAAATTTTTGATATTCAATGTTCGCTGGAAATAATGAGGCAATTACATAGGAGTGATTTCCTTTAGACAACTCATCTTTTAGGTTGAATTGAACCATGTGTTTATAGTCATGGTAAAAGTATAAATGAACTATTCCATTGCTCAAGTCCCAGATTGATGTTAGCAAAGTTCCATCACCTATTTTTTTTCTGCAAACATGCATGCTGTCTGAAAGTGCTGTGCAAAATGCAAGTGAAGTGTCAATTTTGTCTTTCAAAAATGCAGCTCCATCAACATAACGTTGTTGCTTAATGCTGCTAAAGTCAGTAATAGTTGAAGGGCAAAAGTTAGCAAGCACATACTTATTGTCGTTGCCAGGAATTAGTTCATAGGGTTCAACAATCAGATACTTCCCCGATTTGTCAGTATAGATAAATACATCATTGGATAGTGTGCTGTGATCATATTCTTCAATAAATGCTTTTACCTCTTCAACGTTTTTGCAGGAATGTAAAATGTCTTTTAGGTATTTTGACCTGCTTTGAATTGGTTTCTTGTTCACGAATGATTTTACCTTGTCGGGCGTGGGTGTTGCTAAAGTGCCAAATGAAAGTCCATGCTCATTCATTCCTGATTGAGGTGTAAGGTCGTTTCCACCCTGATAATTGGCACCTGTAAAAACTGCACCGTAACCGTTTGTCTCAAACCATATTCGTGGTTGGCTAAACCAAGAGTCATAATTCATCCCATACATGGTTTTACCTCCCACAGTTACTTTGTAGGTGCTGCAAGAGTATCCGGCAAGGAAGGACAGCATTAATACTGCTGTAAACAAAATCAATTTGTTTTTTATATTGCCCATTAGTCAAATTAGTTTAATTATGATATTTCTAACGGATTTTTCTTTACGGTATTATACTAAACTCAAGTATTGAAAATTAGCACTGTCCCCAAAGCTTGTCGCTACCTCCCAAATATACGAAAGTCCCACTTTGCAATTTTCGTTTAGCCCTCCACTCCGGATGGAATTGCGAAGAACCGGAAGAATACAACGAAGGCCTTCGCTCACCTGCATTGCCTCAGAAAAAGGAATGCCTCCGGATTCCTGTTGCCTCCGGCGACCTCAGCCCCTGTCGTTTCCACCCCGGGACAAGCTGCCGGCAGTTTATGTCCTTCCCCTGCCTGAAACGGATATATCATACCCCATATCCGCCGGAAATTTTTTCGCTTCACAATCAACATCCTGGAATATCCCCGTAATAACGGCCTTGAAAAACTGAAATAAAATGATTATAATACAAACATTGATAATGATTGTGACACCGTCTTGCCATGCCTTCTCTCCGTTGCGGATCCCCGCAGCGGAAGAGGCTGCAAGCACTTCCCATGCAACCCGCCCATTCCTGGTTCAGTTTCAAGTACGGCACACTCAGCGTAGAGCAACTGCTGCAGTCGGCACAGCGCTGCGGATTGCATAAACTGATTCTTGCCGACATCAACAATACTTCGGGGATCCTCGATTTTATCCGCCTTGCCCCGCGGTATGGTGTGGAACCGGTAGCAGGGATAGACTTCCGGATTGGATCGCGGCATTTTTATACAGGTATTGCACGCAACAATGAAGGCTTTCACGAACTGAATGAATTTCTTACGCACTGCCTGCGGCGCGGCACCTCCGAAGATCCCGATATCCCGGGACTGCCCCCTTTGCTCCAGAATGTTATCTGGGTGTTCCCCTTCGGCCCTCAGGTGTTATCGCTGCCTATCACGCGCAAACTTCCCGGCTATGTTGGCGTGAAGGCTTCGCAACTGGGCCGCCTGCGCTTTTCACCCTGGGCGGGAAAAACAAAACAACTCCTGGCATGGAATCCCGTTACTTTCAACACACCCGCCGGTCACAACACCCATCGCCTGCTCAGGGCCATCGCAAACAATACACTGCTGAGCAAGCTTGCGCCGGAAGATATTGCAGACAAGTCAGAGGTAATGGTCAGCGACGCCACTTTCGATGTCATGTTTTCGGATTATCCCGGACTGGCAGCGAATACAAAACGTATTCTTGAGTCCTGCGGCATCGCATTCGATTTTCACGAGAGCAAGAACAAACAGAGTTTTTCGGGCAGCCGCGTACTGGACCGGGAAATACTGCATCGCGAAGCGGAGAAGGGTATGAAAGAACGCTACGGTGAAGCGGATGCAACCGTACGCGCAAGGGTGGAGAAGGAACTGCAGATGATCACAGACCTGGGGTTTACACCCTATTTCCTCATCAACTGGGACATTGTGCGGTATGCACAGTTGAAGGAATATTTCTACGTCGGCAGGGGCAGCGGCGCCAACAGCATCGTGGCCTACTGCCTGCGTATCACCGATGTGGACCCCGTTGACCTGGACCTGTATTTCGAACGTTTCATCAACCCGTTCCGTACCAATCCCCCCGACTTTGACCTTGACTTTTCCTGGAAAGACCGTGACGACATTACGGATTATATATTCAGGCGGCACGGCCAGGAACACGTGGCATTGCTGGCAACCTATTCCACCTTTCAGTATCATGCCGTGATCCGGGAACTGGGGAAAGTTTTCGGACTTCCCAAGGCGGAGATAGACGCGCTTTCCACCAACCGGGTTCCTCCCGGAACGCCCGACAGGATTACCCAACTCATAAGGCTGTATTCCTCACGGATGATTGACATGCCCTCGCACCTGAGCATACACGCGGGCGGGGTGCTGATATCCGAAAAACCCGTCACCTGGTACACGGCAACCAATATGCCTCCCAAGGGATTTCCCACTACCCAGTTCAGCATGCTGGAAGCGGAGGACATTGGCCTTTACAAATATGACATCCTGAGCCAGCGCGGACTGGGTCACATCCGCGATACGGTGGAAATCGTGAGCAGAAACAGGGGAGAAGAGGTGGACATTCACGACATCTCACGTTTCAAACAGGATGAAAAAATCAAAGCGCTTATCCGTGATGGAAAATGTATGGGATGCTTCTATGTGGAATCCCCTGCCATGCGCATGTTGCTGAAAAAACTCCGCGTGGACAACTACCGGCAACTGGTGGCCGCCAGTTCCATCATCCGGCCCGGAGTGGCCAAATCGGGCATGATGCGCGAATACATCCTGCGTACCCATGATCCTTCCCGCCGGACCTACATTCACCCGCTTATGCAGGAACTGATGGAGGAAACATTCGGTATCATGGTGTACCAGGAAGACGTGATCAAAGTGGCACATCACTTTGCCGGCCTGTCGCTTGCCGAAGCAGACGTGCTGCGGAGGGGGATGTCGGGAAAATTCCGGTCACGTGATGAGTTTGCAAAAATCCGCGACCGTTTTTTCCTCAACTGCAGGGAAAAAGGATATACCGCACACGTCACCTCGGAAGTATGGAGGCAGATGGAAAGTTTTGCAGGGTATTCTTTTTCCAAAGGCCATTCCGCATCCTATGCCGTGGAAAGTTATCAGAGCCTCTTCCTGAAAGCCCACTATCCGCTGGAGTTTATGGTCGGGGTCATCAATAATTTCGGAGGATTTTACCGCACGGAGTTTTACATTCACGAAGCGCGCATGGCAGGTGCTGCGGTTCACGCCCCCTGTGTCAACCGCAGCGAATACCTTACAAGTATCAGCGGCAGCGATATTTTCCTCGGATTCATTCACATGGCTGAACTGGAGAAAAATACGGCGGAAGCGCTCATCGCCGAACGTCACATTCACGGACAGTATCTCAGCCTGGAAGATTTTCTGAAACGGATAGCCGTGTCGGTGGAACAACTGCGTATCCTGGTACGCATCGGCGCTTTTCGTTTTACGGGCAGGACAAAAAAGCAACTGCTGTGGGACATACACATACATCTTGGCAGCCTGAAGAAAACAGAAATCAGCGATACATTGTTCGACACCGGCTCCCGCAGCTTTACGCTGCCCGAATTGAACGAGGGAAAGTACGATGATGCCATGGACGAAATGGAAATACTCGGATTTCCGTTGTGCTCTCCCTTTTCCCTGCCGGAGGAAATAACCGTGGAGGGAATCCGGTCTGCGGACTTTCAGGTTTACACGGGAAAGGATGTAGTCATCACGGGGTACCTGGTTACGGTTAAGTATGCTGCCACCGTCAGGAAGGAAACCATGATGTTTGCCACATTCCTCGACGCTGACGGTTGTTTTTTCGATACTACCCATTTCCCGAAAGTAACGGCGGCATTTCCCTTCCGGGGTAAGGGTATGTACCGCATACGGGGGAGGGTGGACGAAGAATTCGGCTTTCACAGCATCACCGTAACTTTCATGGAAAAGGTGGAAATGCTGAACAGGAAAAATACCAGAGCAGAGATATAGGATGTCTTATGCCGGCAGCCGGATGATGAAAGAAGTGGAAACTCCCGGTTCACTATGGAAAGTTATTTCGCCGTTATGGGATTTGATGATCTCATGACAAATGCTGAGCCCCAGTCCGGTACCTTCTCCCGTAGGAAGGGTGGTGAAGAAGGGGTCAAAAATCCTGTCGCGGATATCTTCAGGAATTCCCGGTCCGTTGTCTGTAACGGAAATTACCGCGTGGGTACCGTTCATGTGAGCCTCAACACGCACCAGGGGTAGAAACGAAGGATCCTTATCCCGTTTGTAATTGTACAATGCGGTAAAGCTGTTCGTGAGCAGGTTGAGCAGCACACAGGAAATATCCTGAGGTACGATCCGTAATTCCGGAATGGAAGGGTCCAGGTGCTTTTCGATGATGCATTCAAAATTATTGTGCTTCGTACGAAATGCATTATAGGAAACCGGTATGGTTTCCTGAATGAGTTTGTACATATCTGTCGGCTCACGTTCCTGTATGGATGGCCGGGCGTGCATTACCATGCTGCTGACAATTCCATTGGCACGTCTTCCGTGCGATTCAATTTTATTCAGTACACCCGATAAATGTTCAAAAACAACTTTCCTTTCTTCCGGCTGGAGTTTCGGATCCTGAAGTTCAATGAGGTATTCGCGTGCGAGTTCAGAAAAATTATTGATAAAGTTGACCGGATTTCTGATTTCATGGGCGATTCCTGCTGTAAGTTGCCCCAGAGATGCCATTTTTTCCGCCTGAATGAGTTGTTGCTGTGTGGCTTTCAGGTTCTCAAGGGTATCCTGCAGTTCATTGTTTGCCGCCAGTAGTTTTTTATTGGCATTTTTCCTGAAACTGTAACGCTGGTACAGCATGATGACTGAAATAAGAAACAGTACCAGGCCGGTGATCAGGGCAATCCGCCAGAAACGGTCTATCTGCCGTTGCTTGCTAAGGACATCTATCTGAGCCTGCTTTTGGGTGAGATTAAGCTGATTCTGAATGTTTACAATCTTCCTGGTTTTGTCCCGGTTGTAAATGGAGTCCCTGGCCAGGTAATACTCTGAAAGAAATATGAAGGCATTTTTAAAATCCCCCTGTTGTCTGTACAGGTCAGCCATACTTTTGGAACTGTTCAGGATCCCGGTATAAAATCCTTCCTCCCGGCTTGCGGAATATGCTTGTCTGAAATAAGCGAATGCACTGTCGGAATTTTGCTGTAGCTGGAATACACTTCCGATTCCGATCCATGAAACGATTACACCTGTATTATTTCCTGTCGAATCAAAGTACGATTCGCATTGCCTGAACCGGAAGATGGCGCTGTCCATTCTCCCCGACTTCTGGTACAACTGGCCCAGGCCGGTCATGCATTCATGAATTCCCTGCAAGTCTCCGATTTCCCGTTTGATATTCATTGCTTCTTTCAGAGCGGGTTCTGCTTCGGAATACCTGCCGAGTTCGTACAGGCTCAGTCCCGAAAGGTAACGGCAGGTGGCAGCCATTCTCTTTTCCCCCAGCCGGCTGTAAATGGGCAACGCTTTCACAAACTGTTCATTCGCATCCCCCATGCTTTTATCAGAATATGCGATAACTCCCATTTGCAGAATGCAATTTGCAATGCCAAGGCTGTCGGATAGTTTCTCGTACACCTCTCTGGCAAGGGAAAAATTCTTCATACTGCCAGGGTAATCGAAACGGCTGATACTGATTTTCCCAAGCAGGTAATATGCATACGCCACCCCTGCAGGATAATCAACATGCAGGGATGCGGAAAGAGACTTATTTGCAAGGCTGTCGGCAGCATCAAGGCGGCCCTCAGAAAATAATCTGAGAACTTGTTTGTTGGACTGATTGATGGCTGCCGTATCATACGGGGAAGAAATGATATTCTCCTGGGGTCTTCCCGGAATGATAACAAGGAAGAGCAACAACAAAACAGCAATCAGAAAAAATACCGTACTATACAGATGCCACCGGGTCACTGCACGTTCGGGCGGTTGTTGTGGAGAGACGGGTTCTGACACGGTATGGGATTAACGGCCTCCGGCATCAAACAATAATCCGCATTCTTCAGGACAAAACGAGTTGCTCATGAATATGGCGGTACCTTTGGAAGTATCCACGCCGGTTTTTATACTGTGAGAAGGGGTCATGATGATACGCACATTATGGTCTGCATCCGCAGCAAAATAACAGGCAATTCCCGTGGCAGTACTATCCATCCCAAAGACCGTTGAAATGGCCTCTTTTGAGAAAAATATTCCCTGGTAGTGGGATGGAGACTTAAGCAGTGTACCAAAATCAGTTACCATTTTTTCAGCATCGGGCTTGGAAATACTCTTCCCTCCACCGTCGCTTTCGCCGTTTGTTCGGGGAAGAGACTTCATGGAATAGAGGTTTCCTGCAAGGAATGAAATACATACGACAAATAATGCTATCGTTAGTGGCAGAATGGTTTTGTTCATTTTCATGTGTTTGGGGTTTTTAGGGTAATCAGGTATTGTTCAAAATGCTTTATCATTCCCATCTGAATGGAATTACTCCACACTGGTCGGGACAGAAAGTTCCTGACAGGAACAACAGGGTTTTAACCGTCGTATCAATTCCCGTTGTCTTGCAATACGCCGGGGTCATGATCATAGTCAGAGAGTCCCGGGAATCCATGGCATAATAAAATGATATTCCGGTTGCTGTTTTATCATCTGTAAAGATTTTATCAATGGCCCGTTTACTGAAATAGCCGCCTCTTCTCTTTGATTCCCTGGGGGAAACTTTATCGAAAAATGTAACAATTAATTTCGTTGCCTCATCTTCTGATACGGTGGTGCCACCACCCGGCTCTTCAGCAACCGCCGTAGTGTCATATCTGGCGGAATCATTACATGCCGGCGGAATTAACAGGATTGTTTTTTCCGAATCTCTGTCCAGTATATCCGAGATATCCAGGGCTTCGAGAGCAGCCAGTAATGAGCCGGCGCTTAAGACAATAATGAGAATAGTTTTGGCTTTCATGGTCAGGAGAATAAATGAGTTAAAAGAATGTTCAGAGGGGTTCAATTTAGTATTAATTGAATAAATACCAAATAATTACACAAAAATTATTGCAAAAAAATGCGTCCTGTTAATCAGAATAATCCAGAAAATTAGAATTCCTGATCTACCACTATTTGAATCCTGAAAAACACGCGAATTAAGGGGAGGAGGAGTCTGGCAAAATCCCGGTTTAGTCCATGCACCTCATCCTGGCCTGTACCCGGAAGCAGATAATCCATAACCCCGGAAGCATCGTTTTCTGTAAATCCGGGCCGTTCTTTCCTTATGGCAAAACATTTATTTTCTTTAGGCTCCGGAAACAAGCATCGTATCCTGCAACATAATGGCAAAACGAAAAAAACCTGCAACCTCCCTGATCCAACGGCCTGTCGGAATATTCGATTCGGGCATTGGCGGCCTTACAGTAGCCAACGCCATCCGGGAAGTGCTTCCCCACGAATCTCTCGTTTATTTCGGTGATACCGCCCATCTTCCTTACGGTGATAAATCTCCCGATTCCATCAAGTATTATGCAATCCGGATCAGCCAGTTTTTGTTGCAGCAGCACTGCAAGATGATTGTTATCGCCTGTAATACGGCTTCCGCACTGGCCTATGATACGGTGAGGGATTTTTTTCCGGATACCATACCGGTAATCAATGTAATTGATCCGGTGGTAGAGGTAATTGCTGCCGGCACAACATCCGGTAAGGTGGGGGTGATTGGTACCAAGGGCACGATTAAAAGCGGGATCTATGCAAAAAAAATATCCGAAAAACACAAACGGATACAGGTGGCTTCTCTTGCCACACCCTTGCTGGCGCCGATGATCGAAGACGGATTTTTCAATAATAAAATCAGCCGGTCCATCATTGCCTCATACCTGGATAACCGCAAGCTGAAAGGGATACAATCGCTGATACTCGCCTGTACGCATTATCCGCTCATCCGGAAAGAGGTGGAAGAATATTACCAGGGGAAGACAAAAATCCTGGATACGGCTGGTATCGTGGCGGAAG
>JADZBN010000181.1 GCA_020852075.1 Bacteroidia bacterium | reverse complement strand
CAATCTATCAGAATGTATTCAGCAAACCGGAACATGAATACAAGGTGGGATTCAGTTACCGCCTGGACCGACTGGATGAATCATATAATTCCCAACCCTCGCTTACCACGGAATCAGTGCCCGGAGTATTTGCTGAATATACCTATAGTTATATTGATAAGCTGAAGGTAATCGCAGGCGCCAGAGAGGATTATCACAATGGGTATGGTTGGGTTTTTACTCCGAGGCTGCATGCGAAATACAATTTCACCGGTGACTTTTTGTTTCGAATGAGTATAGGAAGGAGCTTCAGAGTACCCTATCTGTATGCAGATAACATCTCTCAGTTTGCATCGTCCAAATCCATCAGGGTACTGGAAGCTATCAGGCCGGAACGTGCGTGGAATTACGGAATAAATTTCACCCGGAGACATACTATTGCCGGACATGAAGGATCTCTCATACTGGATCTATACCGTACACAGTTTGAAAATCAACTGGTGATGGATGCCTATTCCGATTCCTCCGCAATTCTTTTTTACAACCTTGCGGGAAAATCGTTTGCAAACAGTTTTCAGGTGACCTTGTCACAGGAATTGGTAAAGGGAATAGAAATCCGTATTGCTTATAAAAGAGATGATGTAAAATCAACCTATGATGGCAAGTTATTGTCAAAGCCTCTTATTCCATCTGACAAATTATTGTTTACCCTTTCCATGGCTACCAATAACGGACATTGGAGATTTGATCTAACCCAGGATTGGGAGGGTAGAAAGCGGCTTCAGACAGATGCCGGTACTGATAATCGCGAAAACCGGTATTCACCCGATTACTTTGTATCCTATCTTCAGGTTACAAAAGTGTTCAGGAAGTTTGAGCTATATGCAGGATCTGAAAACCTGTTTGACTACCGTCAGAAAAACCCGATTATTGATGCCGCAAATCCATTCAGCCCTTCTTTTGATGCCACCAATGTATGGGGCCCCATTGAGGGAAGAAGAATTTATGCCGGCCTACGTTATTCAATACTATAAACCCAAAAAGATGAAAAAGACCATCCATTATTTCATTGCATTCCTCTCGTTTGCATTAATGTCACATTTTGCTGTTGCGGGAAATGACACACTGGAAGTTAAGACCACTGCCGTTTGTAAAACCTGCAAAAAAACCATCGAACACAATCTCGGATTTGAAAAAGGCGTAAAGTCATCCAATCTGGATGTGGAATCCGGGATAGTAACAGTTGTTTATAATGGGAAAAAGACCAATCCTGAAAAAATCAGGATTGCCATAACCAAAATCGGTTATGGTGCAGACTCTCTGATGGCAGATCCGAAAGCTTTTAACAAACTTCCGGACTGCTGTAAAAGTGAGGACGGCCACCACTGAAGACTGAGTCCGGGTCGTCGGGAATTACCGGGCACTATAAACCAATTCACCATTCAGATAGGTGGAAAGGACTTTGGTGCCCGGTATTTCGTCCTCCTCCACCCTTAAGATGTCTCTGTCAAGAACGACCAGGTCGGCAAATTTTCCCGGTTCAATGCTTCCTTTTTCCGTATCTTCAAAATTAGCGTACGCTGCCCAGATCGTCATGGCCCGCAGGGCATCTTTTCTTTTTATTTTATTTTCCGGCTGGAATCCTCCGCGGGGAAAACCCTTCAGATCCTTTCGTGCAACAGCGGCGTAAAATGTGTAAATCGGATTAATATTTTCCACAGGAAAATCCGTTCCAAAAGCGATGATACCTCCTGCATCATCACGGATGTCCTCATATGCGTAGGCAAATTTCATCCGGTCAGGCCCCAGCCTTGATTCTGCCCAGTACATATCACTGGTGGCATGCGTCGGCTGTACACTGGGAATAATGGCATTATCACCAAGGTCATCCCTGTCTTTGGGACGCATGATCTGGCAATGTTCCAGGCGCCAACGCCTGTTATTGTCTCCATTCAGAAATTTTCCATACACCTTTACAATCAGACTGCATGCAGAATCACCGATGGCATGGGTACACATCTGAAAATGGTTTTCCATCGCCTCATCAGCAATTTCCTCAAAATACGATTTATCGTGGAGCATGGTACCATAATGTCCCGGCATGTCGGAGTAGGGTTTAAAAAGGCAGGCCCCGCGTGAACCTAATGCCCCGTCAGCATATACCTTAATGGCCCTTACATTCAACCGGTCATTCTTGAATGGCCCTCTTCTGAAGAAATAATGGTATGTTGCCGGATCATCGGATATCATCGCATAAATTCTCATTTTGAGTTTACCTTCCTGTTGCATCCGGAACAGGAAGGCAATTGTGTCTTTTCCAAGCCCCGCATCGTCCAGGGTTGTGAGCCCTGTTGCAAAACAATTTTGCTGAGCTTTCAGAAGGGCTTCTTCATTCTGATTCCTTGTGAAGGGTGGTATTTTGACTTTTACCAGGTCCACGGCATTATCAATCAGCAGGCCGGTAGGAATTCCATTTCTTGATAAAACCTCTCCACCCTCAATCTTCGTGGAGGCATCAATTCCGGCAGCTTTCAATGCGATGCTGTTACATAATGCAGCATGCCCGTCTATTCGCATCAGAAAAACGGGGGTGTTTGGGAATAGGGAATCAAGGGCTGTTTTATCGGGCCAGGAAGTATTCTCCCAGTCATTCTGATCCCAGCCCCTCCCGAGTATCCATGAGAATGAATTATTTTTAGAATACGCTGTCAGGCGTTCTAACACCTCCAGAAAGGAGTCTGTGCTGTATAAATCGCACTTCATCAGATCACTGGCATAACCGAAAAAATGGCAATGTGCATCAATAAACCCGGGGTAAACGGGGTGACCTTTCAGATCCACCTCGTTGTCCGACCTGAATTTATCAAGAATGTCCTCATTGCTTCCAACGTCGAGGATTTTCCCGTTATGAATTGCAACAGCCTGTACCGTTGAAAACCCGTTATCTACCATGTATATTACGCCGTTATAGAGGATCAGGTCAATCTTGATCTTGCCGATACAGGAATGCAGAGTTATCGAAATCAATAACAGAACCGGGAAAAAGATTTTTCTCATAGATATTGTAATAATACTATTCTTTGACCGGTACAAATTAAACCAATATCTTTACAGTAAACTAATCTGCACCCATATGGAAGGGATAGAAATTGAATCGCGGCGATTTCCAATTGGAAAATTCAGTGCCCCTTCATCATATTCAACGGAAGATATAAAAAAATGGATTCACAGTATTGATCATCTTCCAGGAGCATTGCGGAATACTATAAGTGGCTTGAACGATAACCAGTTGGATACTCCATACCGAGAGGGTGGCTGGACAATCCGGCAGGTTGTTCATCACCTTGTTGACAGCCATATTAACAGTTATTGCCGCTTTAAACTTGCAATGACGGAAGAGACGCCAGTGATCAAACCCTATTATGAAGACCGATGGGCCGAACTTAAGGATTCCAGAAATGCTCCTGTGGAGTTGTCACTCTCGCTTCTGGAAGCATTGCATTCACGGTGGATTTATTTTCTGAGAACCTTCACTGATGATGATTGGAAACGGGATTTTTACCACCCGGAGTCTCAAAAAAAGCAGGAACTTTACAAGGTTCTGGCATTATATGCCTGGCACGGGAATCACCATCTTGCGCATATCACCGGACTGAAGCAACGTATGAAATGGTAACCCGTACCGCAGCGATGTATTGACTTTCCCCGTTTTGACGTTGAAGTTGCCATCCTCAGATCCGTGCAACGATTCCCCCGGGTATGGATGGATTATCCGGATCCGTATCACATGATTTTTTTGGCATCATAAGCCACCAACGACTATGAATAATGCATATCCTGTCAATTGTACAACATTAACCTCGACTCACTGGCTTACATTGGAACACCGGAAAGCGCCTGTGGGCACCCGGTGAAAGAAATTATTAAGGCGATGAATTCAGAGAAGGATGAAGGTAAGCCCCAGAGGCCGGCATTGGCGATGCTGGTTATTTTAGGGCTGATAATTGTCGTGGTACTGCTCCTGGAATGGATATTTCTAAGTTTTTAAACAACGGCCTATCAGAAATTAACCATTTTTTAATAAAATCAGCCTGACTTTTTTCCGTTCTTGCGATACTGTTACCGTATATCACGTATTCCCCATAAATCTGCTTACATGAATCCTATCAAAAACTGGAAACGCTCCCTTCGAAGATATGCTCTTGTCGTATCTGTTGTCGCGGGATCAATTATCTCACTGAGCTTTGTTGAAGATTACTTTTTTGAGGTAAGTAAGAATCTTGACATATTCACGACACTGTTCAGGGATGTCAATGTGTATTATGTTGACAGCATTCAGCCAGGGGACCTGATGAAAAAGGGTATCGATGCCATGCTCAGGTCATTGGATCCCTATACAGTTTTTATCCCCGAAAGTGAAATTGAAGATTACCGGATGACCCACATTTCCGCAGAATATGGCGGAATAGGAGCCCTTGTGCATGAACGCAATGGTGAAGTGGAGGTTAGCGAAGTGTATGAAGGATTCCCCGCGCAGAAGGCCGATGTTCGGGTGGGAGATATTATTACCATGGTAAACGGAATCACTACCAAAAGCAGGAATGTGGACGATGTTACCAATTTTATGAAGGGACAGAAAGGAACGACAGTAACCATCACGGTCAGAAGAGAAGGTGTGGCTGAGCCACTTGAAAAGTCTATCGTAAGGGATGAAATTAAATTCAAGAATGTCCCTTACTTCGGAATGGTAAGCCCGAATACGGGGTATATAAAGCTTACCCAGTTCCTTGAAAATTCGTCGGATGAAGTCCGCTCGGCACTTGTTACCCTCAAGCAAAATCCGGAAATGAAATATGTGATTCTGGATCTTAGAGGAAACGGAGGCGGACTGTTGAAGGAAGCGGTGGAAATAGTGAACCTTTTTGTTGATAAGGGACAGAAAATAGTTTCCCAGCGGGGTAAGGTGAAGGAAATGAACATGGAGTATTTTGCAGGTAAAACTGCGGTGGATCGGGATATTCCGCTTGCCGTTCTTGTTGACCGGGGATCCGCATCTGCCAGCGAAATTGTAACGGGAGCCATGCAGGAACTGGACAGGGGCGTAATTATCGGACAGAGAACATTTGGGAAAGGGCTGGTACAGCAAACCTATAATCTGTCCTACAATACCCTCCTGAAAGTGACAATCGCAAAGTATTATACACCAAGCGGGCGGTGTATCCAGGCACTTGATTACAGCCACAGGAATGCCGATGGGAGTGTGGAAAAAGTACCCGATTCACTGATCAGTGAATTCAAAACCAAAGACGGCAGGGTGGTATATGACGGCAGCGGAATTTTCCCCGACCTGTACACGGAACCCGTTCATTACAGCAGCCTTTCACAGGCACTCGTCAGGAATTACCTGATCTTTGACTTTGCCAACCAGTATTTCAGAAATCATTCATCCATTTCATCAGCAAAGGAGTTTTCACTCTCTCCTCAGGACTACAATGATTTTGTTAATTTCCTGAATGGAAAAAAATACGATTATACAAATAAGAGTGAAAAGGCATTGGAAAGTTTTAAGGATGCCGCAGAAAAAGATCAGCATTTTGATGCGCTGGAGCCGGAGTACAATGAACTTAAAAAGAAAATGGACGATTACAAAAAACAGGATATCAGAAATCATGATGATGAAGTCAGAAGAATCCTTGAAAATGAAATCGTATCCAGGTACTATTATCAGAAGGGAAGGCTGGAAGCCAGTTTCAAATATGATGTGGAAGTGAAAAAAGCGTTGGATGTGCTGAGTGATGCAACCAAATATGCATCTATTCTCAGGGGTGACGGGCCCTATAAGGTGATCGGTAAACCCGGAAGTGAAATGCAGGCCAAAGCGGCCTCAGATGCGGCTTTCGACGAAGACGATAACTGAAAAAGCAGATTCTTCACCACGGTGAAGTCCCTTTTTTACTGAATATGTTCGATTTTGTAATATGTCCTTTCAGCCGACTCGCAAAGCGGAATGAACTGTTTATACAACTCCTGGAATCTTGCCGTGGTGGCCCAGACCGCCTGTTTGGGATTCATGTCCGTCCAGCTTTTCAGGTGGAGTTCCACCACCAGGGTATAAGCAGGGCCTGAAAGATCTGATAAGAGCCTCATTTCAGGCGATGCAAGGTTGGATTTTTTTGCTTCCTGGAGAATCTCTTTCCACAGGGTAATAGCTTCTTTTGCCATTCCAAACTTCAGATGGAATACATTTCGTTCAATGACCATGATCCTGGATTTTTGGGGTGTTAGATTATGGGAAGGTAAGTACCTGATAAAGGTGGGAAATTTAAGTGCAATTATATATAGCCGTTTGTTAATTTTTACATAAAAATGTAGGTTTGTCACCATTCAATACCTGATGTATGGGACGTATTTTTGAAAAGAGAAAGCATAAAATGTTTGCCCGGTACGATAAAATGGCCAAGGCTTTTACCCGTATCGGACGTGAGATAGCCATTGCTGTGAAGAGCGGAGGGCCCGAACCTGAATATAATCCACGACTCAGAACCGCTATTCAGAATGCCAAAGGGGTAAATATGCCCAAAGACCGCATTGAGAATGCGATAAAAAAGGCCAGCTCAAAGGATGAGGGGAATTACGAAGAAGTGGTATATGAAGGATACGGGCCGTATGGTGTGGCCATGGTGGTTGAGGCGGCCACGGATAATCCTACCCGGACCGTTGCAAATATCCGGATGTATTTTAACAGGGGGAATGGTACGTTAGGGAAAACCGGGTCACTGGATTTTGTGTTCCAGCGTAAGGGAGTTTTCAGGATTCCGAAGGATGATACCATCGTTCCCGATGACCTGGAACTCGAATTGATTGATTCCGGCCTTGAAGCAATGGAACCGGACGAAGAGGAAATCCTGATTTATACCTCATTTGAAGATTATGGAAGAATGGCCAAAGCCCTTGAAGAAAAGGGTGTCGTTGTGAAAAAGGCGGCACTTGAAAGGATTCCGGTAAGTTTTGTTGAACTTCCCGAAAATCAACAGGATGAAATCCTTCAGTTGGTGGATAAATTCGAGGAAGATGACGATGTACAAGCCGTGTACCATAACCTGAAATAGGGTAGTGCATATTTCAGGGTGCTTTTTTTACCTGTCATCGCATCAGGTACATTTTTCCCCAACCCTTTTTGAAGTATTTGTCTGCATCTGTTTCACGGTGTTCAATCTTTTCACCGTGGAGGTCTGTTACAACACGGTAAAGATATAACCCGTTTGCCAGTTGATCGCCGTATTCATCCCTGCCGTCCCAGGCATAATCCGTTATATTCCGGCCGATGTGGATGTTACCAAGTTCATCGAGCATGATTTCCCTCACAATCTTTCCTGTGACCGTCATGATCTGAATTTTCATGTGATCAGGAATTTCATTCCCGGTAAGGGTAAAAACAAACCTCGTGGAGGTAGAGAATGGATTAGGATAGTTCAATACCTCCGTTATGGTGGACCGGTTTATTACCTCAAAGGAAATCCTGTAGTTGTATTTACCTGATTCATTCTTGGATTTGTCAGTAGCTTCAACTTCCAGTGTATATATCCCATCCTGAGAAAAAACAGGCTCCCAGTCCACACGGCAGTTGTTTTTGGGTAGAACGGCCGGAGAGAACTGGATTTGTTTTCCAAAATAGGGCACTCCGTAATTCAGCAGGGTAGAGGAGGGGTATCCGGGACCCGAGATATACATTTTAATATCGCTGGAATCATTCATGGCAAGAAACCTGTTCTCGTCTTTTACCTGAATGGCAATATGTGGCTTCCCCGAAATTATATCGCCATCCAGAATGTGGATACCGTCGAAGGTTACATCAAGGATGGGGTTGGTTTTATCTCCGTCAATCTGGAACCGGACTTCGGCATAATTGTTAAAATGATTTTGTTCAAGCTGATGATGGGCATCGTAAGGATTGGCTTCTACCCACAAACTGTTAGTGCCTGAAAATCCAAGTGTAGAGTCAACTACAAGACTTGCCAGAAGACTCTGATTTACCCGAAGTGAATCCAGCCTGAAATTTTTCAGATCGTGCCGTTGACGGTTATTATCATACAGGAAGAAATTCACGTCCAGGCTGTCCATTGGGAGATTGCCAATGTTGTCTATGGCTATGCTCATGCGCAAGGTATCCCCTTCCTGCAAGGGATCTTTATAGAAGGAAAAAGTCCGGTTGGGGTTTACTGCACATTCAGGCACTTCGTCATAATAAATCCTCCAGTATTTGAATTGAGACGGAGTGCGGGCTGCATCATCCTGAGTGTACCCCTGTATCCTCAGGTATGGGTACTGCGCTGCATTCAGCCAGCCCAGGGTAGTATCTTTTCCTGTAACACTCCAGCTAAGTTGGTTTATTACTGTGTCCCAGGCATTGGTCGTACTGTTCAGTCCCAGCAGATTGACGTATTTCTGGTCTGATGAAGGATTTTCAGAGGGAACCTGGTTCCAGTGCAGCGATTCCCAGCGGGTGCTCGGGCCAATTACCGGAGAAGTTACAAAACCTCTGTTCCACACGCTCGAAAGCAGTGTTTGCAGAACGAGTGTGTCACCGGGGGAATTGCCCTGGTACTGAATAATGGATGAGGGATCACCTTTTTTCATAAAGAACAGGAAAGGCATGCCGTCCTGCAGCAGAAGCATATTGAAGCCAAGCCCGGAAAAAGCACTTTCAAAGGAGGGGTTTACGGTTGAATAATTGGTGGTGTACCAGGAATAGGCAAGAATGTAATCTCCGTCAGGAACCTGATTGATCATGTTGGGGATGCTCTGTATCTGTGCATTATTACCGAACTGATAAATGAAATAATTTTCAGGACGCTGCCTGCAGTTTCCTGTACCTATAACATTGGCAGATCCGCAGGATCCGCTGGTAACAGTGAAGGTATTGGCCTGACCGAAATTATATGCACAGTTGGTCCAGGGATCCAGTGATATCGAATCAAGGACGGCAATCATTACAGCAGGATTCGCTGTACAGCCGTTGTATTCGATCGGCGCATTGTTCATGAAATAACCGATTTCGTTGTATCCGTTTTGTGAACCGTCCGGCTGGCCGTAAGTCCTTGCAAGAAGGGCTTTGTTGTTCAGGACAAAATCGAACCGCCGCTGAATGGTATCATACCGTAAATTTTCATAGGTATCATTCTTATACTGATAGAAACCACTTTGTGCCCATCCGGTTTTCCCTGCTATGTACATAAATGAACTTTCCTGCCAGGTAAAGGTAACCGGATCATAATCAATGGAATCATTTGCAACCCTCCAGTAGTACACCGTGCTGTCGTGGAGTGTCATGGGAGGTGCCCATGAAAGAACACCACCGCTGTCTGACAAGGTCGTAAACCGGAATTCCGGACTCCTGTAAAACCCAAGCAGGGAATCGGAAACAGACAGGTCCACAGTATCAATTTCAAATTTGTAATTTCTTACACCTGCAAGCGGATCAGAGGTGCTTGCTTTCAGCGTCACAGTATTGTATGGGTATATGGCGTATTTCGCCGGATAGACCGGAATAATATCTTTTGAAGTTATAAAGATGTCTGTCGAGGCAGTGTTGTTGATGAAATTGTCATACTCATCAATTGAATCCGGGAGATCCACCTCCACCTTAATGTGATTGAGGCCTGCGGCATTGAATCCTCCCGTATTCAGCGTGAGGGAAATGGTATTGGCATAAAAACAATTTCCTTCGCGAACGGTCAGTACGGAATCCACCCCGTTTGGAAAAGTCCTGGTAATCTTTACATTAAAACTGTCAGCCACAGCCTTTCCGAAATTCCGGATACGGACGTCCAGATGAAAGGTGTCGAGATCAGTGGTGATCCTTGATGGTGAGAAATGGATTCCCGTTTCACTGACAGCAAAATCGGGTTTGGTAAATGAATTGAGTTTTATGGCAGGATCACCGTGTAGGGACATTTCATTACAAACAATCTTGATGTTTTCAGCATTGGGTATCTGAATCCTTTCAATGGCGCGCTGCATCAAGGTTCCGACGGAAGCTCCGTAACTATAATAGGATGCTTCCCGGAATAAAGCTCCGGAATAATTATCCAGGTCCGTGGGAATTCCCTGGCCTACGGATGCGATAAATCCAATAGCTGCTTTTTCTGGTTCCAGAACAAATTTCTCACTCACACTTACCTGGCTGGTATGAATATCACCTGCAAAGCAGGAATTGGCAATCACAAGGGGGTATTTTCCCTGGTTGTTGTACGCTGACGGTTCATCAGTGCTTTGGTCAAATCCCGAACCGGAGGCATGACCGAAAAATGTCATGATTGCCACGCCCGAATCTATCTGGTTTTGCAGGGAGTCACTCTGGTTAATGGTGATGGGATTTGTATTGTACTTCAGATATGTCGTCACATGCCCTCCGAATGCACTGTCTTCCATGATGGCCTTAAAGTTGTCAAGGTAGCCGGCCAGTTCAGCCTGTTGAGTTGGATTAATACCCCCGCCGAAGTGCAGGATTTCTTTCATCCAGGGTTGTGGAACTCCGTTTTGGGCTGTTTCATACTCCTGTACTTTTTGAAGATAATCTGAAACCTCAGTACCGGTTTTTGCACTCAGTCTCCCTACGGGAACTTTTGGTTCATACAGCGATCCGTCAATACCGGAGACCAGCAGCATGTCGGACGTAGGTACTCCGAATGAAGGCACAAGGCATTGCTCAAAAAGGGAAGGACTTGTTCTGAAGTCTGCCGGACTGATGGATTTTCCGAGCAGAAACAGATCCTGGGGAGGAGATACACCCGTCCACGCATTCAGCGTGTAATGAATGAAATTTTTTATGGCCAGCGGATGTTTTGCAATACCCCATGCGAATTGATCGCAAAGTTCCATGATGTCAATCAGTACTACCTTGTTATTCGTCGTTATGTCACGGTAGTTTTTGTAAGCAAGAGCCTGGTTCCATAATGCTTTGCTGGTGACTATAATGTAGGCGGAGTCCCGGGCGGCAAGCTGCAGGTTATTAAAAAAACCAAAGTTGTTGGTGACATAATTTATGCCTGCAATTGCAGTAATATTTGTTATGGCCGTTTCAGCACTGATGTAGCAGGTCTTAGGTTCGGGATTTCCATCGTTGTCAATTAATGTCTGATAAGTATTCCCCGTAACTGTTACGAGAATCCTTTTATGATTGGTGAGGTCATATAAAACCGGAGGGTTACTTCCACCATTAAAATTCGAGAAATCATACCGGGCTTTTCCCTGCGGATCATCCTGAACCAGCATCCTGAATGTATTCCGGTTCTCCAGTGCTGGGGTATGCGGGTATTTTACCGAAAGCCAGTAAAACGAACTGTAGTCCGATGTACTGACCGGTGTGGTGACATTATAAAGGAAATTCGTGGTTGCACTGCTGAAATTGGAAACCGGTGTGGTGAATGAATAATTTCGCAGTGACTGTGCGTAATAAACATCACTGAAATTGGTTCCCGGAAATGTTATGGTAGTATAATGCGGAAGATTATTTACTCCCCCTACAGCAGTAGTAATTTCCGCATCGGGCCCGCCTGAATAAGAATTGGCAGTGGATACCTGGATCGTCAGCGGGAAGTTCCCGCCATAGTAATTCCCAAAAACACCGCTCCATCCCTCGCTTTCGACGTATTCAATATTTTTATCATTGATTCCCCTGTTATATCCGGAGGTTTGTTCAACATAACTGTTCGCTGTAAAATACCCGGCAGGACTGTACGCAGAATAATTGTTCGTGTTTACCGGTATCATCCGTTTGCCGTTCGTGACCGTACTCCAGGTAAGAAAGTACACCGCGGTGTCCGTAAAAAGGCTGTAATTTCTGTTTGGCTGCCAGGTGGTGTCTGCGTACAGCCTGGTATCCAGGTGCCCGGTATTGCGCTCACCATAAAATTCAATATAATCTCCGGAACCAAAATTACCATCTCCTTCCCCTTCAATGTATATGTATTGCTCAACGCCTTCGTGAAAAACCTGGAT
>JADZBN010000180.1 GCA_020852075.1 Bacteroidia bacterium | reverse complement strand
CTGAATATGCAAAAAATACAACCCATCAGCAATGGTGGAGGCATCTATAGACTCAACAAAATAACCGGTGTTGGATACAGGGTATGACTGGTGTAAAATTGATTTTCCGGAGATATCATACAAATTTATCTCAACGGGTACGTGTTTATTCATGGAAAGAAAAAGTGAAAAGGAACTGCCTGCCGGATTGGGATATATACGGGCCGAGGAAAAATCATTCTCTAATTCACTGATACCCGATGTAGGGCCAATATCAAAATAAGCAAAAACTGGCAGGTGATCGGAAACAAAATACAGGGCATTGGCCACCCCGGCTGGCACCGCGGTGTTGGTGCCTGCATTGACACTTTCATTATAATGGTGGCCATCATTTCCAACCGGTGTGGTGGAATACGGTTCATAATAAATTCCTGTAGGTTCGGCAACTGCATGACTGATCAGTCTCATATCAAAACGATCGTTGAGGCCGCCGGACGCGCCGCCACCAAAGGAAGGGCCACGGGAAGACTGGGTATGGTACATGCTATACGCCGGATTGTTCCAGGTACCGGACATATTCAGAGGATCCACCACATTGCCATCATTTCCGGAATCATCCTGAATGAGTTTCTGGTAGGCGCTTTCAAAAGTTCCGTAAATATTAAAATCTCCGCAGACGATGAAATCAGTTCCGTCAGGAAATGAGTTGGTGAATTTCCGGAGGGAATCTACTTCCTCCGACCGCCGTTGCTCGTTAACGGATCCACTGCTGGCCTTAAGATGACATGATAAAATCCGGAGGGTATCACCGGTTGGAAGAAATACAAGTTTGAAACAACTTATGTCTCTTAGAGGAGTTTCGATACGATCCACACCTGCAAAACCGAAAAGTGAATCCCGGTAAAAAATTCCATTGTTGGTATCGTATCCCTGAATATAGGTTCCCTGCCTGTACTCAGGGCCATTGACATTCATAACAGCATCGAGAAACCAGGTGGTACTGTAGGTTGTGGCATTTTCCTGGGTAACCAGAACATCCGGTTCAACATAATGAACTACCTCACGGTAATAAGGACAACGGGTAGTACTGTCCGAAGCGGAATTTGAAACCGAAGGCCAGTTTAGCAGATTCCAGGACATGATCTTCACCGTTGAAACCTGTGAAAAAGTGTCATACCAGCAAGTGCAGAAGAACAGGAAAGCAAACAGAAATTTCATCGGGACGGCACTCTGTGTCAAATTTACATATTACTGTCTTGCAGCAATCTTCATCTTCTCAAATGTATTGTCGTGTATGGCTCTGATGGCTTCCTGAAGAGGTTTATTCAGTGTATTTATCACTTCGTAGTAGGCATCTGTATCCCAAAGATTTCTGGCGATCATCGCTTTCAACTGCAGTCTGATGACATTTCCGGAGGTTGCCATCCCTAAACTGTCCTCTTTCACCCCTTGTTTAACGGTAAAGGTCAGAAAGTCCGGCATCACGGTTTCAACGTCAAACTTTTCTTTAAACGCAGTTATATCAGGATATGCGGCCTTGAGTTTGTTCCTGTTGTTATCCGTATAGGTAAGGGAGAAATCGCTGAATACACCTTTGCGGAGCAGGTCTGAATAATACTGGCTGCTATTGCTGGTGTCCAGAGGGATGAAGAGGTCCGGCATGATACCACCTCCTCCAAGAACCACTCTCTTGCCATTGGTAAAGTATTTTGTACTGTCGGCAAAATGGATACTGTCGGCATAGAATAATTCGCCGTGCTTGTACCTGTTCGAAAGATCTTCGTCATAATCCTCCTCATCTCCTTTCTCATAAGGTTTCTGGATGCAACGGCCTGATGGTGTATAATAGTGCGCAACGGTAAGGCGGATCATGGAGCCGTCCGGTAACTGAAAAGGCTTTTGCACCAGCCCTTTTCCGAATGACCTGCGACCAATGATCAGGCCTCTGTCCCAGTCCTGAACGGCACCGCTGACAATTTCGGAGGCAGAGGCCGAGGTCTCATCAATCAATATGGCCAGCTTGCCATTTTCCCAGCCACCACGGGATGTGGCAATAAAATCTTCCGGCGGACTGGTTCTGCCGCGCGTAAAAACGATCTTTTTTCCGTCACTCAGGAATTCATCGGCAAGTTCTACAGCCCGGTTGAGGTATCCGCCGCCATTTCCCTGAAGATCCAGGATAAGACTGGTCATGCCTTTTGATTTCAGGTCGGCCAGTGCCTTCCGGAATTCTTCCACCGTGGCATCTGCGAACCTGGCCACTTTAATATAACCAATATCAGGTGTAACCATGTAGGAAGCATCAATACTGAAAAGCGGTATCTGGTCACGTGTGATTTCAAAATCCATAAGTCCGGGTACACCTCTTCGGTAAATACCCACCTTCACTTTGGTGCCTTTGGGTCCGCGCAGTTTTTTAAAAACATCGTTGTTGGTCACTCCCATCCCGGCAACATTCTCTCCATCAATGGTACAGATCCTGTCACCGGCCCTGATGCCCAGTTTTTCCGAAGGGCCTCCGGCAATGGGCTGGGTAACCATAATGGTATCGTTATGGATATTGAACTGAATGCCGACGCCTTCAAATTTTCCTACCAGTGGCTCATTCATTTCACGCAATTCCTCCACGGGAATATAGGCTGAATGCGGATCCAGTTCTTTAATCATTGCTTTCACAGCAGCGTCATCCAGCTTTTTTTCATTTACCGTATCCACATAATAATACTTAATGATATCCAGGGTATAATCCATTTTGGATGGCTGGAATCCCTGCGGATATACCCGGGCGCTGGTAAGAATGAACAGGGCAGCCAGAACTGCCTGAACAGGCTTTTTTCTCAAAATTGACATAATTCAGATTTTTCCGGTAATACCGGTAATAACGGCAAAGATACGGCCATCTTTGTTAATAAAATGTGAAAGCAGAAACGATATTACGAACACAGCGCCCCTCCGGCAGTGTGCTTACCCTGCTGATCCGCTTTCCCTGCCTAATCCGAAGGGAACATGCAGGCGTATCATCACATTCCTGCCGATTTCATGTACACCGATGGTTTTAATCAGTGAAAGATGATTGAAATAACTTTTATTCAGGATATTATTGACCGCGACATCCAGATCAAAGAAATGTGACCCCCATTTAAACCGTGATCCCAGGTGAATGTCAAGGAGGGTATATCCCTCCGTCGGAGCTTCAAACCCGGCTGTTTTATCCTGTTTTAAGTAGGAACTTACCGTGAAACCCGCATAGGGCTGATACAGGTACTTCAGTTTATCCCTGGAAAGGGTAAGGCCAGCAATAAATTTAGTTGCGGGAATATAGGGCAGATATCCACCCTTCCTGAGTTCACCCATGACAGTCCCTGCAGCCAGTTTCACATCTATCCATTTCAATTCAGCAGGATGAATATCCGCTGTCAATTCCCCTCCTTTGATAACTGCATCCTGCTGATCATAGACATATAATGGAATTGTGCTGTCCACTCCGGCAACCGTTGCGATGATGGTATTTCCGGTATTCTTAATAAAAATATAATTATAAATAGTGTTATAGTAGCCATCAAGCTGCAGGGAAATGGAAGGCGTTTCGAGGATAATTCCCAGGTCTGTTTCAATATTCTGCTCCGGTACCAGATCCTGCCTGCCTGCTTCAAACCGGTAAGTCCCTTCATGAACTCCATACGTGCCAAGTTGTGCATAGTTTGGTGCGGTGAAGCCGCTGGAAACATTGGCCTTGACTGACAAAATTTTTGCCGGGTGAAATACCACGCCAACGGATCCGCTGGCGAGAGAATAATTTTTTTCCATTTCTATTTCAGGCCGGTATTCCAGGGAATCCGTTTCCTCCATGCTTTCATAGCTTTCCAGATCCAGGGAACGCAGGTCTAACCTTCCGCCGGCCAGGAAATTCCAGCGTGGCAAATCATACCGAATCAGAGCATATCCTCCGACATCATTAGTTTCTGCATCAGGAACAAGTCCTTCAAGTCCAAAGTTTTCGTTTTCCTGAAAATATCCCTGAGAGCCAAGTGTAAACCCGATTTTTTTTGAGTCATCACTGGAATATTTTACGTCATAGGTAAAATTGGACAATTTCAATCCAATGGCAAGTTCCTTTTGTTTATCCGGAAGCGGTTCGAATTCTTTGCGGTTATTAAACTGATAGGCAAAATTCAGGTTAATTCTGGACGAACCTCTGATAACTGTATTTTCCAGTGAGATGATATGGGAAGTCACATCCTGATACGGAGCTTCCATTTCACGTTCTCTTTCCTCTTCCTCATCTTCCACGGCAGAGTCACCTTCCAGTTCTACAATGCCAATTTCCTGTTTAAGATAACTGTAGGTAAGTTTTGATACTCCCCAGCTTTTACTGATACCTGCAAAGGCCTTGCCGCTCATTTTGTTCCATTTCGAGTTCGCAGCAAACTCTTCCTCTTCTGAATTCTTTTTCACCTCCTTACCTTCTCCCTGAATGTAACTTGTGTGCGACTGACCTGCGAGCCTGAGTCCGTAAAACATTCCGTTGTTCCGGGTACTTTTTACTCCAATATCACCATCAATTCCCAAATCATTGGTAAAAAAGCCAAGGGTTGCATCTCCGGTGCCGGTGCCCGAAGCAGGAGGTTTTTCATCCAGAAAAACAAGCGTCCCTCCAAGAGCATCTGCACCATACACAAGCGATGAAGGGCCTTTGATCACTTCCACTCTATCCACACCTGCCTCATTTATCCCCATATCATGACGGTCATCCCAGGGTTGATTATCAATCCGGGTTCCGAATTGGTAAAGCAACAGGCGGTTAAAACTTAATCCGCGAATCACAGGCTTTGTTATACCTGTCCCAACGGTAATTTTATCAATACCCGGTTCGTAGCTCAGTCCGGTAAGAAGGTTCATATTTCCTGCTTTATGAATTTCCTGCGTCGAATACGTATTCACCGGAAGAGGTATTTGGTCAGGCAAGCGGGTATTGTTGGACGTTACGGATATTTCTTCCAGTTCTATTGCAGAGGGCGACAGTTCCACATTAACCACGGTGGTTGTATCCTTAACAGGAACGGTCTTAACCATAGTTTTATATCCTAACCTGGAAAACTGCACATGTATTATTCCTGCTCCTATCCCCCGGATAATATAGGT
>JADZBN010000179.1 GCA_020852075.1 Bacteroidia bacterium | reverse complement strand
CGAAACGGAAGAAATTGAAATACGGCTCTATTCCATTATCTACAATGCCATCAATGAAATCAAGCAGGCCATGGAAGGTATGCTTGCTCCCGAATTCCAGGAAAAAATTGTGGGGAATATTGAAATCCGTGAAATCTTTAAGATCCCGAAAGTCGGAACCGTAGCCGGCTGCATGGTATTGGACGGAAAAATTTCCAGGAACACCAAAGTCCGTGTTGTGCGTGATGGCATCGTTGTTTACTCAGGCGACCTTGCATCCCTGAAACGTTTCAAAGACGATGTGAAAGAGGTTTCCTCCGGATATGAATGCGGACTCAGCATTGCCAACTTCAACGATATCAAAGTAGGCGATATCATTGAAGGGTATGAACAGGTTGCCGTAAAACGAACCCTTGCATAACTGAAATTTAAAATTTACATCCTGCTTTTAACAGCAGGATTTTTTTTGCCTAAAACCATTTATCTTTTATTTAATTTTTTATTTATCAACGAATAAGGTTTGTCCTCTCAGTTTGATTTTACACCTTTAAAATAATCATAGGCTCTTTGGATAAATCCCCATCCGAAATCAGAGAGATTGGCCTCTGTTGCCATTAGAATAAATACGTCGTGGCCAGATACCACTTCTTTAAAGCTGACCTGCGCCGGATTCTGTACCGATGAATTCTCCTCCGGATAAATATGCTTGTTGTAATACCAAAAATGGTTGTTGGAAAATGTACTCGATATTCCAAGGTTATACATATCCCAGTAATAACTGTCTGAAATCACAAGAACCGCAGGTTTTACTTTCCCCGAATCCGCCTGAAACCTTACCCGTGGATATGCCATATCATAGGATTTCAACCGTTCCCATATATTCATTCCCTCAGCAATATCATAGTCCACATCCCTGGGCTGGGCCATATCAATCCCGTCCCAATAAATATGCGGCATGTCTATTTTCCGGACTTTCTCAATGTAACGGGTTATCGAATCTGCCGCAAGGAACATTCCATAATGACTCCAGTGAATACCGTACTGGGGATACAATGGGTATTGAGAGGTATATTTATTTTCAAGAAAATATTTATTAAAATCAATATTGGCTATCCGGTCTTTCCGGGCAAGTTCACTGTACACCTCATAATTCGTCATACCCCGCTTTATTCGGTATTTATCCGGAAAATATTCAGGGTAAAAAGAACCTTTACCCGCCGCAAAAATCACAATAAGATTTTTATCCAACTTACCTAACGTATCCTGTATAAACTTCAGCTTCCTGACAATGTGCTCAATGCTGTCATAGCCGACAAAATCCGTTCCATTGTATGCGTCAATATAATTTTTTTCATACAGGTAATTGTTTTTTCCGACAATAACACCGTTTGCATTTGCTTTATGAAACAAACTGAACGCAATTTGATTGTTGATCCTGACACAGAAATTCCGGAAACCAAACGTGTCGTTCAGAAACTCCTCCTTGCGCTTTTGAAACGAACCTGAAAACCAACTACTGAATGAAAAGGTTTCATTCTCCGGTTTTGTAACCGTACCATGTAGGGGTGCCGATTTTATAAATCCAAATTCAGATTGAAGCCAGGGTGTAATCAGAATGGCTATTATTAACAGCAATAACCCCCTTTTTATATAAACGGAAATTTTTTTCATGCCTGATCAGAATCTGAAATAAATGAAAGGATTAAAACCAAAGGAGGTAATCGAACAAACAGAAAGAAATAACAGTACGGAAGAAATTATAAAAATGCCAAAATGCCGCCTGAGTTTATATGTACTGAAGAAAACGGCATCCTGAATTTTAAGGCCGTATTTGAAACAGGTAAGAAATGAAAACAAAAATGCGATGAAGAAGAATGTATAAAATTCGGAATCAAATGATAGGGAACCCTGAGTCGAGAATGAAAACATCCTTCCCAGATAGGCAAATGCATCGTCCACATTAGTAACCCTGAAAAAAACCCATCCGATTACCACAATAAAAAAAGTAATGAGGATTCTGGGCAATCTTCCGATCCTGGCAAAAGCAGAAAGCAGAAAGCTCCTTTCAAGAACCAGAAATAATCCATGATATGCGCCCCATATCACAAAAGACCAGGATGCCCCATGCCAGAATCCGGATGCCAGAAAAACAATCCAAAGGTTGAAATACAATCTGCCCCTGGAAGCCACTTTGTTTCCCCCCAGGGGGATATACAAATAATTTTTCATCCAGGATCCCAATGAAATATGCCAACGCCGCCAGAATTCCGAAATGCTTTCTGAGATATAAGGGCTGTTGAAATTTTCCGGGAACCTGAATCCGATCATTTTTCCAAGGCCTATGGCCATATCGGAATACCCTGAAAAGTCGAAGTAAATCTGAAAAGTATATGCTAAAATACCAATCCAGGCAGTAAAGGTATCCAGTTCAGGAATTTGCATGGCAAAAATTTTATCCGCCTGCATACCCATTTGATTGGCAATTAATATCTTTTTTGCCAATCCGATAATAAAACGGTAAAAACCGGTCAGCTTGTTATCTATGGTGTCGTTCGGTGACCGGTCCGTAATCTGGTCCGCCAGATCATGGTAGCGGATTATGGGGCCTGCTATTAATTTTGGAAAAAGTATGATGTACAACTGGTAGTCCCAGAAATTTTTCAGGGGTTTATGTACACGACGGTAAACATCAACAACGTATGTAATGGTTTCAAACGTGTAAAATGAAATTCCAATAGGTAATACCAGTTTTACCCATTGGATGGTATTAACACCGGAAAGAGATAACAAAGCATTAATATTTTCAATAAAAAAATTGGAATACTTAAAATAAAAAAGCAGACCAAGATTTACCGAGACGGAAAGAGCAAGCATTAATCTCCGGTGCAATACCCCTTTGGTGTGATCCATCCATTTGACCAGGTGATAATCAAGAAATGTTGTACCGAGAATTACAAATATAAACCTGGGAGCTCCCCAGCTATAGAAAAAAATGCTGAATAATAATATAACAAGGTTTTTAAATTTTTTATCAGCAAAATAATAGGTAATCAGAAAAGCCGGAAGAAAATAGAGAAGGAAAACGATACTGCTGAATACCATAATTTCAGGAGCGTGGCAAAATTATTTTACCTGAATTTTTTTTGAAACCAGAGTTAACCCGGGAATTATCATAAAAAAATGTGCATTTATTTCAGAAGCGGTAGCCTCACATCGTCCGGAACAATAAAAGTAGTGGGATATTTGCCTTCCAGATCCCTGAGAAATTTCCGGGCTTCAAAACGTGATGTAAAATCCCCTACCCTGACCTTGAAATTCGGCTGCTGATACGTCAGGTAGGCTGCAACATCAGAATATTTACCGGCAAAATCGAGCTTTATCTCCGATGCTTTCTGGCGGTTCACCCCAAAATAAATCTGGATGCGATACCCCGGGACTGTTTGTTTCTCCAGATTGAGCTTTTTCTGCATTTCAATAACTGCATCCAGTTTCGCATCCCTGGTGATGCTGAGTGAACTGTCGCTGTTTGAAGTTGTTATGATTTTCTGAGAAAATGTCTGAAACGGCATGAATGCCGATAGTATCAAAATGGTTTTGATAAATGTTTTCATTCTCCGGGTAAATGTAGGTAATTCATGGATTACCTGAAATACACAGGACCGTGACCGGCAGGCAACATGTCAGGTAATCCACCCGATGTATTATGAGCGTTATTACGGAAAGAATATTTCGGTAACCCGGGCCAAAGTTTTCGTTTTGATCTTCCGTTCATCGAATATTCGGATATTTGCAGACCAATCCGGTATTCCATGAAAAAAATTCTGAATTATTTCCTCCAGGGGCTGTTATTGGTTGTACCCATAGCAGTTACCATCTGGGTTCTCTTCAAGACCATCTTGTGGATTGACAGCCTGCTGCCGCTTCAAATTCCAATTAAAATTCCGGGATTTGAGAAACTCGAACTTCCCGGCCTGGGGATCCTTACCATTTTTGTGATGATCTCCATCATTGGATACTTCGGGGTCAGATACATACGTAATCCGCTGTTTTCTTATTTGGAAACCCTCATTGACAAAGCCCCTCTGATAAAACTTATTTATGGATCGGTGAAAGATCTTGTGGAGGCTTTTGTGGGAGAAAAAAGGAGGTTCAACAAACCGGTACTGGTTACCCTGGAAAAAGACGGTATTATTAACCGTGTTGGATTTGTCACTCAGGAGGATCTGTCAGAACTCGGCCTGGGAAAGGACCTCATCGCGGTGTACCTTCCCTTTTCCTATAGTTTTGCCGGAGAACTCATCATTCTCCCCAAAACCAATATCCGCCCGCTGAATGCATCAGGAACAGACATGATGAAGTTCATCATATCGGGTGGTGTGACGGAAATCAAAGACTGATCCTTCCCATGACCTCTGCCAGATCGGATGGCAGTGTGGTTGTCAGACTGGACAAAATCAATGATTATGAAAAAATGGATGTAAAGCAAATGACTATATTAAACGCCGGATAATTACCTGACGGAAATCCGATAATCTCATCCCGGACAAATGCTTCTCAGAATTCTCAAATCAAAAATTCACAGGGTTACAGTAACCGGTGCCGACCTGAATTATACGGGCAGTATCACCATTGATGAAGATTTAATGGACGCTGCCAGGTTACTGGAAAATGAAAATGTGGACGTGTTAAACATCAATAATGGCGAGCGGTTTGATACCTATGTGATTCCCGGACCAAGAGGGTCGGGCATGATCTGCCTCAACGGGCCTGCAGCCCGCAGGGTGTTGCCGGGGGATATCATTATTATTATTTCCTATGCTCTCATGACGTCCGAAGAGGCTTCTGTCTATCACCCGGTGGTGATTTTTCCGGGGCAGGGAAATACCCTGAAAACCTGAACATCACGTGCGGAGCTTACTTTCCACTTATATCAGATACGCCCTGTTGCTTGCTCTTGGCATAGGGTTGTTAATCCTGGCATTTCGCGGAGTAAATCTTTCCGCGACACTACAGGAGATACGTACGGCTCATATTCCCTGGCTTCTTGTTTCAATCGCCACCTCTCTGGTGGCATTCATCAGCAGGGCCGTCCGGTGGAACCTGCTCATTGAGCCTCTGGGTTATCGTCCAGCCCTGCGCAATACGGCGTATTCACTCCTGGTGGGATATCTTGCGAACCTGGCATTACCACGCCTGGGTGAAGTAACACGCTGCGGATCCCTGAACCGTGTAGAAAAAGTTCCCTTCGATCTGTTGCTCGGTACCGTCATTATGGAAAGAGCGCTGGATGTCGTATGCCTGCTGCTATGCCTCACCGCTACCGCAATCATTGAATTCCAGCGGCTGGGGAATTTTATCAATAACAACCTGCTTTCACCACTCAGGGAAAAAGCCGGAAATACCATGCAATCCCCTTTAGTACTGCTGTCTGTATTGCTCCTCGTGGTACTTGTTGTGGTCTTGTGGAGAGCGGGAAACCGGAAAGATAATTCCCTGGGATTCCTGCACCGGATACGCGGCCTTATGAAAGGAGTTGTTCAGGGTCTGAGATCTATTGGCCGCCTCCAAAAACCCGGAGCATTTGTATTTCATACCGTTTTGATCTGGTTCATGTATTACCTGATGTCCTACACCTGTTTT
>JADZBN010000178.1 GCA_020852075.1 Bacteroidia bacterium | reverse complement strand
GTTCCACACGGATGCGGATTGCGTAACATATAATACCAGGCTGATCCTGTTCCGGGAATAATTTCATGGTATTTATCTTCGAAGATAATATTTTCAAATTTAGTATTGAATGAATTAATTGGACAAGATGCACAGATTGGTGCATTGTAGGCCCAAACTAAGTCTCCGCAGACTTTACTATTAGCACCATAAAAACTGAAGTCTCTTGCATTTGGCCAAAGTGCATAATCATATTCTGAAGCAACAATATATGGGCTTTGAAATTCAAAATGATTGGTCCAAAAATCACTATAGCCATTGCCAGCGTCACTTTGGATCTGTTTTGAAATATTATGTATAAAGTCACAATGAGCAAAGAATCCGTTTTCAAGAATGGTACTTCCTTCAAATTCAATATCCAAACCATTGCCTGTTGCTGATGCAAATCTGGCTTGCCCTGAATAATTAAAAGAGGAGGAATACACAGCCACACCATTTCCATTCGTCCAGGAACATCCAGATCTACCATTCCATTCAAACCTGCATCCCACGATAATCATATTCATCGGTGGCCCATGACCTGGCTTTGTTCTGGGTGGTAAATGACACAGCCTGTATCCTATCTGAATCCCATCCCTGCCAAAATGATGGACATTCATGTTCCTTATCTCAACATTTGTTGAATGATCAACGAATATTCCGTCATAGGGAAGCTGAATACCGTCATAGTATCTTCCTCCGATCTTCGAATTATCGGTATTCCCGTCCAGTTCAAGGTTCTTTATACTTACCTGATCACTGTTGTAGATATTGATACAATTTCCCGGAAAGGCAACATGCTGAAATAATCCGGGCTGGGCCATTGGTCTGCAGCTATCTACCAAACCATTGCAATCCGGCGGTGCCAAATATCTGTCTCCGGTAGCCGGATCAAACAAACCATAGGACATGCAGTCTTCATAATAAAGTGTACTAAGCGGATTCCCCTGTAAATCTTTTACACCCTCTATGGTAAAATTATAAAATCCATCCAGGCATATTATCGGTTGGCCTTTTAAGTAAACGTCAGAAGGATTAGTAACATGAACTTCTTTTCCAACAATGAATAAACCTTCAGGAATAGTAAGTTTTCCATTCCCAGGAACATAAATCGGGCTTCCGAAACCAGGAGGCGCAATATTACATAGATTATGCCGGAAGAAATCTATGGCTGTTTCAATGGCGCACTGATCCGAAACAGGATCGTCCGGAACGGCTCCAAAATCCGTTACCAGGTCTTTGTCCTGCCAGCAGCTATGGGTGATTGTGGTATAGGTACACGGAGTATAGCCGGCATCCGTATTACAGGAAAAACAATGACTTTGCAACCTGACCTTAATTGTTTTACCCGCTGAGGTTGTACAGCCATACGCATCGGTAACGGTAATGGAATAATCTCCAATCCCCAGATTTTCGATTACATCAGTGGTGTCGGAAGTACTCCACAAAAATGAATAGGGGGGTACCCCTCCTTGGGCAACTGCCCCCATTACACCATCGGTTAGCGTATCATTGGTTGCATCGGTGCTGTAAATATTCACATGAAGAGGTGGTTGATCTGCAATGAAAACAGGGGTAGTTTTATGGCATCCGTTTGAGTCCATTACTGTAACCTGGTATGGTCCGGCTGCCAGATCCACCGCCGTGTCATTTACTCCGCCATAAGGTTCCCATGAGTAGGTATAAGGCTCTGTTCCACCCGAAGCCAAAACCCAGGCAATGCCGGTACTATCCAGATAACAAAGTACATTTTTCAATACGGATGCTGATGCCCTGATTGAACCTGAGTCTTCGACCAAAACCGCTACATCAACCACACATCCTGTTGAATCCGTTACCCGTACCGTATCCCTCCCTGCAGGTGCATTATATTTGGTATTTGTGGTATCCCCGTTTACAAACCAATAATAAGTAAATGGTGAGTTCCCCCCGGTTATATTCAGGGACACCCTTCCGGTTGAATCATTACATCCAGAAGATGTAATAGATGGCGTTACTACCATGGGATCCGGATCACTAAAGGTTATTTCATCAAACGAAATGCATCCATTTGAATCCGAAACCTGAACTGTATAAGTCCCGCTCGAAAAATTTGATTTAGTCGAAGTAGTATCTCCTTCATCAACCCATAAATATTGAAAGGGTGCGGTTCCGGAAGATATGCCAATTTCAACCCTGCCATCATTCCCCCCATGACATGATATACCCCTTTGATGGTCAAATGTAAATACGGGGCCTGTGGTGGAGGCAACCAAGGCGTTTTTTACAGCGATACATCCTTTGCTGTCGGTAACCGAAACAGGATAGATGCCTTTAGGAATATATACTATTGAATCGGTTGTGTCCCCGGTTGAAATCCAATAGTATCTGAACGGTCCGGTGCCTCCGCTCTTTACTTCAACCATTGCCGACCCAGATGTGTCAATGCAATAGGAAGGAGTTGTTGTAACATCAATTTCCATGGAATCAGGTTCCCTTATCATCACCGTATCACGGAGTAGGCAACCGCGATAATCCGTTACCTCTACAGCAAAGGTATCGGCGGAAAGATCGTACAACACGTCCTGTGATCCATTACCGTTAGACCAGGTATAGGTATATGGTTTAGTCCCATAGCTTACATTTGCATCAACAAAGCCGTCTGCCCTGCCCTTGCAACTTACATCGGTAACCAATGGGTTTACTTGTAAACTTGCACACAACTTATTGGCAAGAGTAAAATAACCGTAATTGGTTATACTACTTCCTGAATATACCGTACCAACCAATGAATCTCCTGTAGATCCGCCATTGCCCAGGTTTTGCCACTTGCCCCCGGACCAGCCCGTAATCCGCATGGAATCCGGATCTACCGTGATGCAACTGTCATGATTCCACGAAAGATTTAATAAAACATTTGATGTACCTGCTGTTCTGTAAAGTTTCCAATATTGACAAGCATTCACATTTTCAATTGCTGAATCCATGCCATCGCCCAACGGCTGTTGCTCATCCAGGTATGCAGCAAGAAAAGCATCGGCAGGGGATGCGCGTGAACTGATACGCATCGGATGATACGGATGTGCCAGTTCCTTTGCCCCCAGGGGAAAGGTAAAAGCATCGTTTCCTGTCTTTTTCATGTAGCCTTCCACATACCCGCTGTCACTGCCTGCTGTTGCAATACAATTGTCATTTAAAGATAATAAATTTATGGAATCACTCCGCAGGATCCCCCGGCTAAGAATCAGCGAATCGGTCAGGGTAACGGGGGATTCCAGTTCAAGGCTTCCTGAGCTTTTGCTGAGCTCTATTTTTTTGAAAACAGGCGTATAGGTGCCAATCCTGCTTATTGACTGGGTTCCGATTCCGTCAAATTTCGCCTTTCCGCTGCCGTAGCCCACCTGTATGGCTGATGTTCCATCAAAGATTATATCCGATGCAAAGGTGGTGGTTCCGCTGTACGCCGGGTAGAGGTTTACCCCGCCGCCCTTTTGGATAAATGTAACCCTGTTGTTAAAGTCGTCCCCCCTGATACCGGCCATGATGAAATTATGACCGCTGCCGCTGGAATCCATGATCGTCGCAGGTGCGTTGAAGGTAATGCCTCCCGTGCAGTAATCCCCGCTGCTTCCGTACCGGGTGATGCTCGTGCTATCGTTAAAAACAGCTCCGTCGAGCTGCAGGTTCCTCCCGTAATAGGTAAATTTCCCTTCAAAGGAAGTGCCGCTGTTTACGATCAGTTTGGTGGACGCATTATTCAACATGATGGATACCGGATGGTCCCCCCTTTGAATAAAGTTCTTCAGCGTCAGGTTGCCCGTATAGCCGCCCTCCACATTCAGCCTTGCACTGCTATTGATAAAACCTCATTTTCCTATTTTGTGATGAGTTCTGCTCTTTTTCATCAATTCCGGCCTGAATCAATTCATGTTTCGTGAGTTGAGGCTGGAATGTATAAAAAAGAAACCAATAAAATTCGCACTCATGCCTTGCGTATCACGGCACCGGCTTCTTTTTCCAACACCTGCATGAGCTTATCCATGACCTTATCAATCTGTTTATCCGTCAGTGTCTGTTCATCATCCTGCAGCGTAAACGACAGTGCATAGGATTTTTTGCCCGTTTCAATTTTATCCCCGGAATACACATCAAACACATTCACTTCTTTGAGAAGCTTTTTTTCAGTCCTGTAAATGATCTCTTCTATGGTGGCGAATGCTACGCCCGAATCAATCATCAGGGAAAGGTCGCGTCTTACAGAAGGAAACCTTGAAATCTCTCTGAACTGTACCGGTCTTTTCGCCGCCACTTTAATAAGCCTGTCCCAGTCAAACTCCGCATAAAAGATTTCTGACGAAATATCATTTGCCTTCAGCAATTTCCTGCTGACCAATCCAAAATTCACCAGGTTCTTTCCATTCACCGAAAAGTTCAGGCCCCAGGCAAAACTGCTGTCAGAAGTTTCTGTGGATTTGATACCCTTTTCCTGAATACCAGCCTTATCCAGAATTCCCTTAACAAATGATTTCAGGAGATAAAAATCCGCCTGGCCCGGCTTTTCAAGCCAGGATTCGGGACGTCTGTTTCCGCTGATGGCTAGTGCAAGCCTGCAGGATTCTGAATATCCTTCGGGTCGTGCGGAATAGACTTTCCCGAATTCAAACAAAGCGAGGTCGGGATTTTTCCTGTTCCGGTTATAGGCGATGGTCGTCAGTGTATTTCCCAAAAGGTTCGGCCTCATAATATCCAGATCCTTGCTCAGGGGGTTCAGCAAATGCACCACATCTTCCTTTCCGGATGCGGATGAAGATGCAACGAGGGAATTGTTCAAAATCTCATGAAAGCCGTTTGCACACAGGTATCCTCCAATGTTCCACTGCAGTTTTTCATGATCAAATCCTGCAGGTTCAGGCATGGAGAAGTGAATGCCGCCACTGAGCGGAATCCTGTTGTAACCGTATATGCGCAGTATTTCTTCCACAATGTCCACAGGACGGGTAACATCCACCTTAAATGGGGGTATCCGAACTACCATTCCTTTAGGACTTTCTGAAGCAATCTCCATTCCCAGCGCCTTAACAATTTTCTTAATGGCAGGTCTCGCGATGATGTCCCCTGAAAAGCGGTCAAGGTAGTCGTAATGGAGCTCGATTTCTTTGGCGGCAACCACAACAGGATAGATGTCCGATATCCCGGACGTGATTTCACCTCCGGCAATTTCTTTTATCAGCAGAGCCGCACGCTTTAGCGCATACAGGGTGAGGCCGGGATCTGTTCCGCGTTCAAACCTGAAGGATGCATCGGTTTTCAATCCGTGTGCTTTGGATGTTTTACGGATGGAAGACGGAAGGAAGCTGGCACTTTCCAGAAAAACGGTGTTTGTATCTCCGGAGATGCCGGACCCGGCTCCGCCGAAAACGCCCGCGATGCACATGGGCTTTTCCGCATCGCAAATCACGAGATCGTCGGCGGTCAATATGCGTTCGGCATTATCCAGGCTTACAAACTTCTCCCCTTCCGTTGCATTCCGGACAATTACTTTATGACCTGAAATTTTTCCGGCATCGAAGGCATGCAGAGGCTGGCCGCATTCATGAAGTACGAAATTGGTGACGTCCACAATATTATTTACAGGCTTCAGGCCTATGGATGTAAGTCTGGTCTGGAGCCAGTCCGGTGAGGAGGCCACCTTCACTCCGGATATCACCAGTGAAGAATAGCGCGGACAAGCTATTGTATTCCGGACTTCTACGGATATGGAATCAGACTCCCTGTCAATATGAAATGTGGCGGTTGCCGGCCATTTTACAGGAACCTCTTTATCCGACTGGGCCAAAATAGCAGCCGCCAGGTCGCGTGCAACTCCGATATGAGATGCCGCATCGGCCCTGTTGGGAGTCAGTCCTATTTCAAATATACTGTCGGTTACAACATTAAAATATTCAGCCAATGCCAATCCTGTCCTGGCATCATCCGGAAGAATCATGATGCCGGCATGGGAAGCGCCCCGGCCGATTTCATCCTCTGCGCAAATCATCCCTTCCGACAACTCTCCCCGTATTTTGGATTTTTTTATTTCAATGGGTTCCGATCCTGCAGGATACAGTCGTGTTCCAACGGTTGCAACGATCACTTTCTGACCGGCAGCAACATTCGGTGCTCCGCAAACAATTTGAAGGGGTGCCCCATTCCCGGTATCCACAGAGGTGACGCTGAGTTTATCAGCATTAGGGTGCTTTTGACAGGAAATTACATACCCAACAACAAGCCCCCTGTAACCTCCGGGAACGGTATCGAATGTTTCTACATTTTCAACCTCAAGGCCTGCGTCAGTCAGCAGGGCCGCAACCTGTCCCGCGGAATGATCCACAGGCAGGTATTCTTTTAACCAGTTAAAGGATATTTTCATATAATTCCGGGAATGAATCTCCGGTGGCAAAGATACATTTCCCAACATCAAATTTCCGGGGTCAGCTTATCTTACCCCAGTTTCCGGATCTTTTATTTAATGCATCCAGCCTGGATTTTAAAAGCCGGTGATTTTCGGAATTCAGCAAAGGATCAGACTGAAGGATTTTTGTCGCTTCCGTCCTGGCGGCCTGTAAAATGGACTGATCCCTGGAGATGTCAGCCAGTTTCAGATCCAGCATACCGCTTTGCCTTGTTCCCTCGGCATCCCCGGGCCCTCTTAACAAAAGGTCGGTTTCTGCAATCCTGAATCCGTCATTGGTTTCACACATGGTTTTGATGCGGGTTCTGCCTTCATGACTCAGCTTGTAGCCGGTCATCAGTATGCAATAGGACTGATCCGACCCCCGTCCCACCCTTCCACGAAGCTGGTGCAACTGTGACAACCCGAATCGTTCCGCATTTTCGATAACCATAACGGAGGCATTGGGGATATTCACGCCAACCTCGATTACGCTGGTAGCTACCATAATATTTGTTTCCTTTTTGAGAAACCGCTGCATTTCGAAGTCCTTATCCGAAGCCTTCATCCTGCCATGAACAATGCTTACACGGTATTCCGGAGCAGGGAAATCCCTGCAGACCGCCTCATACCCGTCAAAAAGATTCTTGAGATCCATTTTTTCTGACTCTTCAATGAGCGGATACACAATATACACCTGACGTCCGGAGGCAATTTCCTTTTTCAAAAACCCCCAAACTTCCAGGCGGTGTGAATCCAGCCTGTGAATGGTGTGAATGGGTTTACGCCCTGGCGGCATTTCATCCAGGATCGAAACATCAAGGTCTCCGTATAAGGTCATGGCGAGAGTACGTGGGATGGGCGTGGCAGTCATTACCAGGACATGTGGCGGGTTTTCATTTTTATCCCACATTCTTGCCCTCTGTTCTACCCCAAATCTGTGCTGTTCATCAATCACGACAAAGCCCAGGTTGTGAAACTTAACGGCCTCTTCAATAATTGCATGGGTACCGATCAGGATGTGGATTTCCCCCGATTCCAGGTCCGCGAGAATTTCTCTTCTTTGCTTGCCTTTGATGGAGCCTGTCAGCAGGGCTGATTTCAGTCCGGAAGCAGACAGAAACTCAGCAATGGTAGCCGCATGCTGTGCAGCAAGGATTTCGGTAGGGGCCATGAGACATGCCTGGAAGCCATTATCTGCGGCGATAAGCATACACATCAATGCAACGAGTGTTTTTCCGGATCCCACATCACCCTGCAACAGGCGGTTCATCTGCCGGCCGGAGGAAAAATCTGCCCTGATTTCCCGTATCACCCTTTTTTGGGCATGGGTTAGTTCAAATGGAAGCACATGATGAAAAAACCGGTTGAAGTGATCTCCAATAATTTTAAAAACGGCCCCTTTTTTCTTCTGTTTACGGATTATTTTAAGATTAAGCAGGCGCAATTGAAGGTAAAACTGTTCCTCAAATTTGATCCGCCATTCAGCCATTTTCTGCTGGTGAATATCCCCGGGGAAATGAATATGACGGATTGCCCTGTGTCCGGAAATCATCCGGAGTTGCGTGATCAATTCGTCCGGCAATGTTTCAGGAATGTTTTCGGGAAGTTTTTCAAGCAGTGTTTTCTGAAGTTTCATCAATCCCCGGCTGTCCAGGCCGCGGGCTTTCATCTTTTCGGTAGTGTTGTAAACAGGTTGCAATGCAGATGCAGTACTACCCGACCCTTCAGAAACCAATTCAAGTTCGGGATGGATAATATTCCAGTTTCCGTTAAAGAGTGTTGGTTTCCCAAATAAAACGTATTCCGTATTCAGCCTGAGGGAAGAGGTAATCCACCTGAGTCCTTTAAACCATTTCAATTCAAGACTTCCGGTTTCATCATAAAAAACTGCTGACAGATACTTTTTTCTTTTTTCCCCACGGGGGGTAATTGACCGGATTTTACCTTTTATCTGAATAATCGGGATGTCGGCTGAAATTTCGCGAATGGTATAAAACCGGGTACGGTCAACATACCTGAAAGGGTAATGGTGCAACAGGTCTCCAAAAGTAAAAACACCAAGTTCTTTGCCAAGTAATTCGGCCCGTTGAGGGCCGACTCCTTTCAGAAATTCAAGCGGTGAGGACAGAAAGTCATGCATCAGACGGTGCAAAAATACAATCCGGATTTCTATTAGATGCGGAATATCTGCTGAGAAATATATGGGTATCTTGCAAAGATTTCAGGAGCCATTTCCCGGAATAATATAGTATGGAGCCTTTTGAACAGGGGACAAGTCCCGGAAACAGCAGCATAGCGGATCCGGCTGCTTCCATGAAGCCTGAAAAAAGTATTCATGGCCGTGTCAGGATCAACAAATCGCTTCTGCTGCCAGTATTGTTTATACTAATTCTCTGGGTACTTCAGTTTATCCAGTCATGGACGCATACTCCCTGGTATTTCCTGGGAATTTTACCCCGGGAAGTTAAAGGACTTACCGGTATTCTGACCGCTCCTTTTATTCATGCAGGCTACGACCACCTTCTTTCGAATACCATGCCGCTTCTGGTTGCGGGTACATCATTGATTTACTTTTACCGATCCATTGCGGTGAAAGTAATTTCCATGATCTGGCTGACAACGGGCTTTTGGGTTTGGCTGGCGGCCAGGCCGGATTATCACATCGGTGCCAGCGGCCTGATATACGGTTTTGTGGTTTTTCTCTTTTTCAGTGGTATCATACGAAAAGACAATCGTTTATTGGCCATTTCCCTGCTGATCACCTTTCTGTATGGAAGCCTGGTCTGGGGAATCCTGCCTGTTGATCAGAGCATATCCTGGGAATCACATCTGTTTGGATCCATTGCCGGACTTCTTGCCGCTGTTTATTTCAGAAATAAGGGGCCCCAACGCATAAAAGCACAATGGGAACTGGAGGAAGATGCAGTTCAACGTACAACAGCAGCCGGCAATTCATTACCAGACACAGCGGAAGCCGCAACAGAAAAGGGAAGTGGAGAAATTCTCCCCGATGATCCGATAAAAATAAATTACCATTACCGGGAGAATCAGGATCAAAGCAATCCGGATGTATCAAATAAGGAGTGAGGTACCATTCGTTTTTCTCCATTTTTTCAACAGATATTTCCTGATAAGTTTTCTTTCACTTCATAGTGATTCAGGAAGCAGATTTTTACTTTTACACTTTCCAGAAATCTTAAAATACCAATTACAAAAATAAATACTATGAGAAAAAAGATTACATCC
>JADZBN010000177.1 GCA_020852075.1 Bacteroidia bacterium | reverse complement strand
TGACCGAAACCAGCCCTGTAATTGCAGTGAATAATCTGGAGCCGGATGGTGTCTGCTTTGGCACTGTAGGTCCGGTTATTCAGGGGGTGACCGTTAAGATTGCTGAGGATGGTGAGGTGCTCTGTAAAGGCCCGAATGTAATGCTTGGCTATTTCAATAGGCCGGATCTGACTTCTGAAGTTATTGACGCAAACGGATGGTTTCATACAGGGGATATCGGGATCATGGTTCAAAACAGGTTTCTTAAAATTACCGACAGGAAGAAAGAAATCTTTAAAACATCCGGAGGAAAATACATTGCCCCACAGGCGCTTGAAAATAAGTTTAAAGAATCCTTATTTATTGAACAGATTATGGTGCTGGGAGAAAACAGAAAATTCCCATCTGCACTGATCGTCCCTTCATTTTCTTATCTCAGAAAATGGTGTGAGTTGAAATCAATAGCATTTACCTCAAATGAAGACATAATCCGGAATCGGGATATACTGGACCGGTTTGATGAAGAAGTGGAAACATACAACAAGGAATTTGGCAGAACAGAACAGGTAAAGAAATTTATTTTATTACCAAAGGAATGGACTATTGATTCCGGCGAATTGACTGCCACCCTGAAACTGAAGAGGAAAGTGATCCTTGAAAAGTATAAAAACGATATAGACCAATTATATGCTGACCCGCTTGTAACAGCAGCAGGCAGTTGAAACCGTAATATGAAAAGAACCATTAATAAGGTAGCAGTGCTTGGCAGTGGAATTATGGGCAGCAGGATTGCCTGTCATTTTGCCAATATTGGTTTGGAGGTTCTGCTGCTGGATATTATACCGAAAGAACTTACTGATGCGGAAAAAAAAGCCGGGATTTCTGAAACCTCACCAAAGTTCCGGAACAGGATTGTGGACACCTCACTTCAGAGTGCTGTAAAATCCAACCCGTCCCCGCTGTACAGGAAATCATTCAGTTCCCGGATTCGTACCGGTAACTTTATGGATAACATGAAGGATATTGCCGCTTGCGAATGGGTGCTGGAAGCAGTTGTTGAAAATCTTGAAATTAAAAGAAGTGTTTTTGATCAGGTAGAAAAATACCGTAGCCCGGGAACTCTGATTACATCCAATACTTCCGGGATCCCTATCCATCTGATGTGCGACGGTAGAAGTGATGATTTTAAGAAACACTTTTGTGGCACTCATTTTTTCAACCCACCCCGGTACCTGAGATTACTTGAAATTATTCCAACTCATTTTACCGATCCGGAAGTTACAGGATTCCTCAGTTACTACGGTGATGTATACCTTGGTAAAACAACAGTAAGTTGTAAAGATACCCCTGCATTTATTGCCAACAGAATTGGTGTATTCTCCATCTTGTCATTGTTTCACCTGGTTGAGAAGATGGGCATGAGTGTTGATGAAGTGGATAAACTTACCGGCCAGGTTCTGGGGAGACCAAAGTCGGCAACATTCAGAACATGTGATGTTGTTGGGCTGGATACACTGATAAAGGTTGCTAAGGATGTATATGAAAGATGCCCTCAGGATGAATCCCGGGATATTTTTAAACTTCCCGGATATATTCTTGCCCTGAATGAAAAGAACTGGCTGGGGGACAAATCAGGTCAGGGCTTTTATAAAAAAGTTAAATCACCGTCGGGTAAGAGTGAAATCCTGTCACTGGATTTGAAATCATTTGAATATGTTCCCAGGTCAAAGACAAAGTTCGCTACCCTCGATGCAGCAAAGAACCTCGATTCATTTAGAGAAAGAATTAAGGTACTTTTTTCAGGTACGGACATAGCAGGCGAATTTTACAGGGCATCCTTCCTTCAGCTTTTTTCTTATATCAGTCACCGGATTCCCGAAATATCGGATGACCTGGCTCGGATTGACGATGCGGTTTGTGCAGGTTTTGGATGGGAAGAAGGTCCATTCTCAATCTGGGATATCCTCGGTGTCAGGGAACTGGTTGAACTTATGGAGAAGAACGGAACGCCTCCGGCCAAATGGGTTTCTGATATGCTGAAGAATGGCGTGAATTCATTTTATGAGTTATCAAACGGAATCAAACTTGCCTATCAGCCATCGTTGTCGAAAAGAGTGGCCTCAGATGCGTCCGGCAGCCTTGTGATTCTGGATGCACTAAAGGAGAAAATCGTCTGGAAAAATTCCGGTACGACACTTACGGATATCGGAGACGGAATTCTGAATCTGGCTTTTCATACCAAGATGAATACGATCGGAGGTGAAATCATCCAGGGGATGAATACGGCTATTGAAATGGCAGAAAAAGATTTCAAAGGACTTGTAATTGGAAATAACGGACCGAACTTTTCAGCAGGAGCTAACCTTGGAATGATATTTATGTTTGCTACCGAACAGGAATTCGATGAGATTGATATGGCCATTCGTGCGTTCCAGAATATGAATATGCGTGTCCGCTATAGCAGTATTCCGGTGGTAGTGGCACCACATGCCCTTACGCTCGGTGGAGGCTGCGAAATGACCCTTCATGCCGATAAAGTTGTGGCATCTGCAGAAACCTATATCGGGATGGTAGAATTTGGCGTCGGCCTGATTCCCGGTGGAGGAGGCAGTAAGGAATTCACCCTAAGGGCAAGCGACAGTTTCAGCCAGGGAAATATTGACGAAATGGTATTACGGGAGTATTATCTGACAATTGCAACTGCTAAAGTTTCTGCCTCAGCCCATGAGGCATTCGATATGAAAATTCTTAAATCAGGCAGGGACGAAATATCCGTAAATCCTTCCAGGGTAATCACGGAAGCGAAACGGGCTGCCCTGGAACTGGCCAATGAAGGATATACTAAACCAGTCCCGGGGAAAGACATAAAAGTGCTCGGAAGAAGTGCCCTTGGAATGATTTATGCCGGTGCTGAGGCCATGAAATCCGGGAATTACATTTCTGATCACGACCAGTTGATATCGAGGAAACTGGCATATATTATGTGTGGTGGTGATCTCAGTGCTGCGGCTTATGTATCTGAACAATACCTGCTGGATCTGGAAAGGGAAGCCTTCTTATCGCTTTGCGGTGAACGGAAAACCCTGGAAAGGATTCAGAGTATTCTGAGCAGTGGAAAGCCCCTGAGAAATTAGAATCCTTACCTTTAACCTCTGGAATGAAAAAGATCAAAGGGTTGTCGGAATTGACTGGAAAAATCCAGTGGATATTTATTTGTCTGTTGTTTTTTACATCCTGTGCCTCGAGTGTTAATGGTCAGAGGGATGAAAAGCCGAAATATGCACCCGGGAAAGAAAAACACCGGAACCATACGGATGAGATCGGCAGGAAGCAGGGTAAGTGGATTTTTTACAATACGTTTGGCGAAAAAATTGCAGAAATTGATTTTGTAAATGATAAGAAGGAAGGGATAGAACGCAGGTTTTACGGCTACGATAAGGTTCGTGAGGAAACCGAATACCTGGGAGGAATAAAAGATGGCCAGTACACACGGTACTTTTTTTCAGGCCAGGTTGCCCAGGAGGGTATGTACGTGAATAAACGCAAAGACGGGAAATGGCAGCGTTATTTTGAAGACGGTACGCTCCGGCAGGAAGGTTCATACAAGATGGGAAGGAAAGACGGAGTTTGGAAAACCTATAACAGGAAAGGAAATCTGATTTCTTCAGTGACCTACCGCGATGGAATAAACTTGGCGGATATTGAGGCTGCAGAGAAAAGGAAGGAGGAGGAGAAAAAAGCCGTAGAGAAAAAAGCAGCGGAACAGAAGAAACTTCCCACACCGGTTAAAAAAACAACAGATATTCCTCCCCCAAAAAAGTGAAGTCATATTTTTGATAATTATGTACTCATGAATGCATTTATTATTGCCGGATTCCGTTCTGCCGTTGGCAAAGCTCCGAGGGGAATGTTCAGGACAGTCAGACCTGACGATCTTGCTGTTAATGTGATAAAACATCTTGTGGCTTCTGTACCGCAACTGGATAAGGAACAGATTGATGATGTGATTGTGGGTAATGCCACACCTGAGGCCGAACAGGGCCTGAACATCGGCAGGATGATTTCTCTGATGGGCCTGAATACCGTAAAGGTACCAGGCATGACGGTGAACAGGTATTGCGCGTCAGGTCTTGAAGCCATTGCTATTGCAGCCTCCAAAATACATGCGGGACTGGCTGACTGTATCCTGGCAGGCGGTGTGGAATCCATGTCACCTATTCCCTTTGGAGGATGGAAAATTGTCCCCAATTATGAACTAGTTCAGTCACATCCCGACTATTACTGGGGAATGGGATTGACGGCTGAAGCTGTTGCACGGGAATATAAAGTCTCCAGAGCGGATCAGGATGCGTTTGGTTTCGAGTCCAACAGGAAGGCAGTGGCAGCCATTCATGAAGGAAAATTCAGGGAAGAGATTGTACCCTATACGGTTAAAGAAGTGTACCTGGACAATAAGGAAAAAAGGCAGGTACGTGAATTTGTTGCAGACACTGACGAAGGCCCGAGGGCAGATACAACTCTTGAAAAAATGGCCTCACTGAAGCCTGTTTTTGATCCAAAAGGTACAGTGACGGCTGGTAACAGTTCGCAAACAAGCGATGGAGCCGCATTTACCCTGATTGTCAGTGAGAAAATGCTGAATTCTCTGAATGTAAAACCACTTGCAAGGTTTGTCAGTTATGCCGTTGCAGGTGTGGAACCCCGGATTATGGGAATTGGACCTATGAAGGCAATACCTGCTGTACTGAAACGGTCGGGAATGAAAATCCAGGATCTGGACCTGATTGAATTGAACGAAGCATTTGCATCCCAGTCTCTTGCTGTGATCCGGGAACTGAACCTGGATCCATCCAGAGTTAATGTAAACGGCGGAGCCATTGCCCTGGGCCATCCCCTGGGATGTACCGGTGCCAAACTCAGCGTTCAGATAATAAATGAATTAAAGAGAAGAAATAAAAAATACGGGATGGTAACCATGTGTGTCGGTACCGGCCAGGGTGCTGCAGGTATCTGGGAAATTGTGTAAGGAACTGTTTGAAACAGGCAGTGTTGGTTTTCTTTTCCTTTTCTTTTCGAAGCTGCTTCTGCAACAATAATTGTCCTGTTTCGTTTATCCGAGGGCCTGAAACAGGTAACTAACAGTGTTTAATTATGCTACGTTATGATGGAACCGGTAACTGAAAAGAAAGCGCTCCAGGGTGGTGAATTTCTTATACGATCCACCGATGCATCGGATGTTTTTATTCCTGAAGAATTCACGGAAGAACAAAAAATGATCGCTCAGACCTGCAGCGATTTTCTCAATCAGGAAGTATATCCCTGCCTTGACCGGATTGATGCCCAGGAACCCGGACTTATGCAGGCCATTCTTGATAAGGCTGGACAACTTGGATTATTGGGAATTTCTGTACCGGAGAAATACGGTGGATTTGGAAAAGATTTTACCACTTCCATGATAGCCACAGAGTATTTTGGAGCAGGGCATTCTTTTACTGTTGCTTACGCTGCTCATACCGGGATTGGCACGCTGCCTGTCCTTTTCTATGGCAATGATGTCCAGAAGCAAAAATACCTCCCCAAACTGACTACAGGGGAATGGAAGGCGGCATATTGCCTTACTGAACCCGGATCGGGATCGGATGCCAATTCAGGTAAAACCCGTGCTGTCCTCTCACCGGACGGAAAGCACTGGATCATCAACGGACAGAAAATGTGGATTACCAACGGCGGATTTGCGGACGTATTTACCGTGTTTGCCAAAGTGGATGATGATGAAAACCTGAGTGCATTTATTGTTGAAAAGGACTATCCGGGAATTACACTTAACCCGGAAGAACATAAGATGGGAATCAAGGGAAGTTCAACCCGGCAGATATTTTTCAATGATTGTAAGGTACCGGTGGAGAATATGCTGAGTGAAAGGCAAAACGGATTTAAAATCGCTGTAAATATTCTGAATCTGGGAAGGATTAAACTTGCCGGAGCTGCCATTGGCGCCTGTAAGCGTGTGGCCGATTTGTCCGTTAAATATGCCAACGAACGGCAACAGTTCGGACGGCCCATTTCAAAATACGGTGCTATCCAGTACAAAATTGCTGAGCAGGCAATACGGATTTATGCCTGTGAGTCTGCAATGTACCGGTGCAGTCAGAATATTGAGGATGCAACGCATGCGCTTGTTGCTTCAGGAATGGATGCGCAGAAAGCCAAACTCAAAGGAGTGGAGCAATTTGCGGTCGAAGCGGCAATTTTAAAAGTGTATGGCAGTGAGGTGTTGGATTATGTGGTGGATGAAGGTGTTCAGATTTACGGGGGAATGGGTTACAGCGCAGATGCGCCTATGGACAGAGCATACCGGGATGCCCGCATTAACAGGATATTTGAGGGAACCAATGAAATCAACCGGATGCTCACGGTGGATATGATGCTCAAACGTGCCCTCAAGGGAGAACTGGATCTGACCGGGCCTGCTCAGGCCGTTGCCGCCGAAATGCTTCAGATACCTGATGTTACCAATAATTCGGACGAGCCTTTCGCGGAGGAAAAAAAGATTATTTCTTCATTCAAAAAAGCAGTGTTGCTGGTGGCCGGTTCGGCCGTTCAGAAACTTATGATGCAACTGGCGAAAGAACAGGAAATCCTCATGAATATCGCCGATATGCTGATTGACCTTTATATAGGTGAATCCCTGCAGCTACGTGTGGAAAAACTCAGCACCATTAAAGGACAGGATGCCGTTTCCGTTTATATGGATATGCTCCGGGTATGGCTCAACGATGCGGCGGAACGAATCCATAAGTCAGGTAAAGATGCCATTTGTTCTTTTTCAACAGGTGACGAACAACGGATGTTGTGGATGGGTCTGAAGCGGTTTACCAAAGTTCCTCCCTTGAATGTGAAGGAATCGAGGCGTCGGATTGCAGCAAAAGTGATTTCTGAAAACAAATATTGCTTCTAACCCTGCATGAAGAAATCTTTTGAAACCGCAGATCATAGGGTTTGCGGTTTTTTTATATCATTTTGAGGCTCATCCTTCATAACAGGTACAGAAAATTTCAAATATTGACGTAAAATACGCTGCCTGTTCAAATAAATTTCTTAATCCAAAATTAATACCTAATATGCCGGTGCATTGTACCTTTGAAAATGGAGGCATTGGTATTTCATTCATCTAAATGTATTCAACGGCTTTTATTTCTGCTTCCTGTAACAATTTGTTGCCAGACCTTAACGCTGATTGCCCAGCCGGCATTTGAAAAGGTGTTCGGCGGGATCCATGCCGAGAAAGGTACTTTTCTCAGGATCGCACACGACAAAGGGTATATCATTTCTGGCACGAGCGAAGACAGTACTTACCATACCAGAGCCTACTACCTTTTAAAACTGGACAGCCTGGGAAATAAGGCATGGGAACGGAGTTACGGTGATGCGTTTCAAAGGTATGTTGCCTCAGTAATTCCGACATGGGACGGAGGTTACGCATTTACGGGTACACGGGGAGGCCCTGTGTATGACGGCGAAGCGGAGGTAGTCCGTACGGACAGCCTGGGCAATATTACGGCGTCGAATACCTATCCGCCATTTGAAGGCTGGGGTACAACCGGGGTAGGCCTTATTGAAACCCTTGACAGTAATCTTGCGGTAACGGTTTATACGGATGGTTTTATTTCCCAGAATTACTATTCCCTGCTGAAACTGGCGCCTGACCTTAGTACTTTTTGGAGTAATTTTGTCAGCTATGACGGATCGCTGGTGAACCCGCATGATGCAGTCCAGAATGCAGATGGATATTTTTATACACTGGGATTTTATGACAATTATTATTTTTCTTCTCCCAACCTCCAACAGGTTTCCTCCATCCGTAAGTTCACCCGAACCGGAGTTCCTGTTTTGGATTCACTCTATCAATTCAATGCCGAAACACATTCGGTTGCCAGGGTGTCAGATGGCGGGTTGATCCTTTGCGGACGGATTGACACACTTGGTTCAAAAGACGTACTGTTGATACGCCTTGACAGTACGGGCCAGGTAGTATGGCGAAAAAGGCTTGGAAGCGGGAGGGATGAAAACGGATTTTATGCCTGCCAAACTTCTGATGGCGGTTTTATTGTGGCCTCAGATGTCAACCAGACAGTGTTCCTCAGAAACCATGATATACAACTGGTAAAACTGAATGCTGCAGGGGACAGCCTGTGGTCTGCAACTTTTGGCGGGACCTTTGATGAACAGGTTTATCAGGTTGAAGAATCAGAAGATCATGGATTTGTCATTCTGGGAAGCACTACCAGTTTTGGAGACAGGAATATTTATGTTGTGAAGACCGACAGCGTTGGCAGAATCAATACCCCTTATTCCATCGTCTCCCAGGGTCATTATTTCTGTGACGGGGATACCGTTGTCCTGCAATTGGTTCCCACACCACCTTTAGGTGCATCTGTAATCTGGTCAACCGGCGATTCATTGCCAAGCCTCACGGTCGCTGCAACCGCAAATTATTATGCCACGATTACTGACAGCCTTGGCATCAGTACTACAACGGCCTATTACCCCGTATTTTTCGGTAGTATCCCCAATGCACTACTTTCTATACGCGACACAGCCGAAATCTGTCAGGGCTCGGAAATTTCTTTTTTGGGGTTAAGTGACCCCAGCCTTCAATTTTCCTGGTGGCTGAATGGAATTCCTGTAGCCGGTGCAACATCCTCCTCAATAATTCCACAAAGCACCGGCTTGTACTCTTTTGCGGTCAATAATTTTTGTGGCATGGATTCAGCCAACGTGTACCTGGATTCCCTGTATGATCTGCCTGTGCCTCCGGGAATCAGTTCCTCGGGGAACGGAGCGATTTGTCCCGGAGATAGTACGGAACTTTTTATTCCCTTTACACCTGACAGTATTCAATGGTGGTATGCCCAGACAGGACCTATTCAGCCCCTGCCCGCTGCAACAGATTCCTTGCTGATAACATCCCTGCCGGGAAATTATTTCGTTCAGGTAACGGATAAAAATGGTTGCAGGATAATATCAGATGCCTACTCGGTGTATCAGGACAATTTTCCGGTATTCGTAAATGCCTCCGGACCCATTTCCTTTTGCCAGGGAGGGCAGACCGAATTGAATGCACCGTCAGGCAGTTCTTATCTTTGGTCCACGGGTGATACAGTCCGGAATATTCTTGTAGGCGATCCGGGCCAGTATTTTTTCAGTATGGTCAATACCAATGGTTGCTTCAAACAGTCCGATACAATTACCATACACGTAAATCTCCTTCCATCCGTTTACCTCGGGCAGGATACCACGATTTGTAATTCTGATACACTCATTCTGGATGCAGGATCAGGATTTAACAATTACCTGTGGCAGAACGGCAGTACACAGCAAACCCTGCCCGCCTTTACACTTAACAGTGGCCAGGATTCTGCAACCTATATGGTTTTTGTAACTGATACAAATGGCTGCAATAATTCCGATACAGTTTTGATCCGGTTTGATGTCTGCCAGTCAGCTCAGAATCCGCCACGGTGGACAGACCAACTTTACCCGAACCCGGTTCTGAGGAAATCGCTGGTTACCTTCCGGCGACCAAACCAGGATGCGTTCCGACTGCGGCTAATCGGATTAACAGGTGAGATTCTGTTCGAATCGGAACCAGGGTGTAACGGGCTCTTCAGATTCAGGGCGCCTGATTACCCGGGCGTATATTATTGTCAGATATTGTATAATTCGGGGAGAAACCGTGTTTTCCGCCTGATTGTTGAATGACATGATTGCAGTCATGCATTTTTCATGTCATATTTGTACCTTTGCATCCGGATGAAAATATTGAAAAGCATACTTGCAATTTTTCTCACGGCTACCATTCTTGTATCCTCATCCGGTGTGGTATTGGCGGCACATACATGTTTTAAAAAGTCTGAAACCCATGTTTCCCTGTATGCCCATAATGGGTGCTGTTCATCACAAAGTAAAAGCTGCCATGACAAACCCTACCAGGGCCTGCAGGCAAAATGCTGTGACCTGAAAATAATTTATCAGAAAATTTCGGTAAACACATTTTTTTCTCATTCGGTAAAAATACCTTCCATCTATTCAATCAACCTGGAAAGTTTTACCGGATTGCTATTTACTGAAATTATCAGAGTATCCGTGCCTGACTGTTTTCTGCTTCGCGGACCTGATTTATTTGGAACCTCCCTGTTGCATTCCATCAGTCTTTTATTGATCTGAATAACACATTCTTTTCATGGGAATACTCTTTTTTGAGATTCCTGACGTATTGTTAATGTGTTCAAAAATCAGATCAAAATATGTTTAAAATAAATCTATTACGGTGCGTAATACACCGGATTCCGATTCCCGTCATGTTGTTGGCAATACAGGGTGCATACGCCACCGGTACCCTTCATGGTCAGGTAATGGAGAAGGATCCGGGTACATCCAGGCTTATACCCATCACCGGTGCAAATGTCTATTTTGTGGGTAGCTTCGACGCGACAGTGTCGGATGAGCATGGAATGTTTGAAATTCCATTGCGGCATGAATTGCCCGATACCATTGTTGTATCTTTTGTCGGATATAAGAATGATACTACAGTGGTTTCAGGCAGGGATGCGCCAAGAATTATCCTGACAAAATCCATAGACCTTACTGCAGTTCAGGTTACAGCAAAAAAGGAATCAGTAGCCATTTCAACCATACAAACCCTGAATGCAGAGAAAATAACCGGTAAAGAACTCCTGAGGGCCGCATGCTGCAATCTTTCGGAAGCCTTTGAAACCAGCCCGACAGTAAATATTTCCTACAAGGATGCTGTTACCGGGGCCAAGGAAATCCAGATGTTGGGGCTTTCGGGTATTTATTCTCAACTCCTGACAGAAAATATTCCTAACATGAGGGGGATCGCTGGTATTTATGGATTGTCATTTATCCCCGGCCCGTGGATGGAATCTATCCAGGTCACCAAAGGCTCGGGTTCAGTGGTCAATGGCTATGAATCTACCACAGGGCAGATTAACATTGAATACCTGAAGCCGGATCAGGTTGAAACACCACGCTATTACCTGAATCTGTTTACCGAGGATAATACGAATTCAGAAATAAACACCCACTGGAAGAAGAAGATTAACGACAAGTGGAGTACAATCGTTATGGCTCATGGAAATTATATGGACAGGGAAATGGATGTGAACCATGATGGTTTTATGGATGTCCCCCGGAACCGGCAGGTGAATATCATGAATAACTGGATGTATCACAGCGGACG
>JADZBN010000176.1 GCA_020852075.1 Bacteroidia bacterium | reverse complement strand
TCTTTCCGTTACAAGGATGAATACATTCCATGACCCCTGGTCAGGCAGCCAGTTGATATGAACCGAGTTGAACAGTGAGGTATTGTACACATTTTCTTCACTGCGATGTGCCCGTTTGATGAGGCCGGCTTCATCCAGCGTATCACCGGTATGGAAGGTGAGTTCACGGAGGATGATGTGGTCCCGGGTGGTCTTGTTGCCAATAATGGTTATGGAGGCGATCCGGTGGGGAATGGAGTCGGACAATACAAATGATCCGGTGTCTCCGGCCAGCAGTAATCCCTGAAAAGTTAACAGGAAAATAAGTACAAGAAACACAAGAGGCCTGATCCTGCGCATGACGCGGTGTATCAGATTCCCAGGAAATTCATCAGCGAATCATACCGTGACTTTAGGTCGTCCATAAATTCGTTCTGATGATAATGTTCTTTTATGATGTAACCGTGCCTTGTAAACGAAGAAAGAATTCTTGACAGTTCCCGCTGGTTGATTTTTAATGTAATGTCAATGGTTTCATTCTCTGGATTCGGTGTGATGTACGAGCTGATGATTTTTCCGTCTTCGGTTTCGATGAGTTGGGCAATTTCACTCATGGAATAACTTTTTGCACCCACCTCAAGAACAATGACGCCGTTTGCATCCTCAAAAATCCCACTTTCCGAATAATGTTTCAAAACATCTGAAAGTGTAATCAGGCCGATGTAATGTTCGGTTTCATCCAGTACCGGAACCAGGGTGAGTTTATGTTTTGACATCACCTTCACCACTTCAAATACGGGTTGATTAAATCTGACGAAGGGTTTTATGAGGGAGAGGGAATGATTTGCCAGCGGCTGATCGAGCGTACTCAGTTTAAGAATATCCTGTTCTGTTGCCAGGCCAAGGTAGGTTCCCCCGTCAACAATTGGGAGGTGTTCCACACGGAATTCTTCCATCCAGTTGATGGCCTTCAAACCGGTATCGCTCAGCTTGAGCGGAGGGTATGAATCATTTATTAATTCCCGGGCTGTCATGGGATCATTTAATACGCTTTCAGGTGGAGAAGGTTCTGTGGGGCGCAAACTTACGGAATTTATGCCTTTGATACGGGCAAACGGGCTGATTTGTGATGTTGTTTGGGAGTTTGAGACAGGGTGACAGCATCTTCCATGGGGTTTTTCAGCATCCATCCCTTAATAAAAACATCAGGAGGCCATGATTTATTTTAATTTATCATGGAATTTTACAGTGAGAAATAAAAGGGATTGCCGAAGCTCAGCGTTAATATCAATAAAATTGCCACGTTACGGAATGCAAGGGGCGGAAATGTACCGGATCTCCTGCGGATGGCAAAGGATATTGAGAAGTTCGGAGCGGAGGGAATCACGGTTCATCCGCGTCCGGATGAAAGGCATATCCGGAAAAGTGATGTAACCGAACTGAAAAAAATCCTAAGAACAGAATTTAATATCGAAGGATATCCGACGGAGGAATTCATTGCCATGGTGTTGCGTGTCAGACCTGATCAGGTTACCCTGGTTCCTGATCCACCGGATGTTCTTACATCCAATGCAGGATGGGATGTGAAGAAGCATAAAGATTTTCTTTCAGAAGTTGTATCGGGATTCAGACAAGCGGGGATCCGCACTTCGATTTTTATAGAACCCGATCTATCTCTGGCAGCTGCAGCCGCTGCTACCGGAACCGACAGGGTTGAATTGTACACAGAATGGTATGCATCGCAGTATGCAGAGGACAGGGAGAAAGCTGTAAAGCCATACAGGGAAGCTGCGATTGCATTTTATGGTGCCGGCCTTGGCTTGAATGCCGGACATGATCTCAATTTGCATAACCTGAAATATTTCAGGGAGCAGGTCCCTGAATTGATGGAGGTGTCTATCGGGCATGCCATCATCTGCGATGCATTGTATTACGGGATGGAGAATACCGTACAGATGTACCTGCGCCTTCTGAAGCAAAACGGGAATACTGATCGTCCTACAGACACCTATAATGCACAAACGGATTGATTCTTATTTCTGTATCCAGACACAAATACTCATGGATTCCGGAGCAGTAGATTTACACTTTCAGAAAACGGGTGAAGGAAAACCTCTGGTGATTCTGCACGGCCTGTTCGGGCTTGGTGATAATTGGAAGACCCAGGCCAATCTGTTTTCCCAGGAGGGATATGCAGTCTATTCCGTTGACTTAAGAAATCATGGCCGCAGCCCCCATTCAGATGAAATGAGTTATGAACTGATGGCGGAAGACCTGAACAGGTTTGCAAACATCAACAGGCTGGAAAGTATTGTGATGATTGGCCATTCGATGGGAGGGAAATCGGCTATGTTTTTTGCCAGGAAATATCCCCAGAAATTGTCCAGGCTGATTGTGGTGGACATTGCACCGAGGTATTATTCCCCGCATCACCAGTCGGTAATTGCGGCCATGGACGCTGTTGATTTGAAATCCATACATTCGAGGAGAGATGCGGAACAGATCCTGAGGCAGGGTCTGACGGATGAGGCAACCATACAGTTTCTGTTAAAAAACCTCTACTGGAAATCCGATGAAAGCCTTTCCTGGCGGTTTAACCTACCGGTACTTGAAAGGGAGATAGAGTCCCTTGGAAGTGCTCTTCCGCCGGATTCGCACATTGCAGTACCGACCCTGTTTATCCGCGGCAGCAGATCGGGGTACCTCAGCACGGAAGATGAACCCGGAATCCGGAAAATTTTTACGGACGTACGTTTTGTAACGGTTCCCGATGCAGGTCACTGGGTACATGCAGAAAATCCCAAGGGATTTTATGCTGCAGTGAACCGGTTTATCAGGTCCGGAATCGCATAAAAAAAGCCCCGGATTTCCGGAGCTTTTTGTTTTCGAAATTTTTTACTGGACATCCGTAGTGTTCCGGATACTGATCTGTGGAGTAAAGGTACTGGGACTGTATTCGGTCAGGAGACCCGTTACACTAACAGCACCTGCGGGATAGGCAGTTGCAGCAAATGTCGCCTGTGAACGGGTAAACAAGGTCATATTTCCCGTTGCATCCGTCACCGTATTGGAGCCGCTGTAGGTACCGCTTCCCGTGATGGTAACTCCTGTTATTTTGACAAGGGTGGATTCCCATGCCTGAAAATTAGCAATTACCTGTGCGATGGTGGCTGTTCTGGGTGTAACGGTTCCTGTACCGGTCTGAACGGCATTCACATTAGGTACATTGTTCAGTTGAAGTAATCCGTTGTATTCGGAAATTTCCTGCCCTCCGATATTTACTTCCACCACAGCGCCTGCAGCAAAGGAATGTGCGGAAGTAAACCTGACGACTATACCGGCGGTTCCGTCTTCAATGAACATATTTTTCGGATCGGTATTTCCATTGATATAATCCGAGGTTACAGTACCACGGATTTTTCTTCCCAGCGGGCCATTTGTTGCAGTTCCGGTGAACAACATTCTGACACTGTCAAGGGGCATTAGTGTAAGCTGTCCGGAGGAACCATCGCAACGGTTGTCGTTCATGATCACATCTGCGGGATCACGGATTATGAGTTCACTGCTGTTGTTATAAAATTTATTTACGGCCACAATGGTGCCTTTGCCGGAAGGTGTGAGGGTGTTTGCAAATTTTGCATAACCGCTGCTGTAAAGTTTAATGGTGTTATTGAAACAATCTTCGATGGTTCTGTTTTTGGAAATCAGGTTGACTCCGTCTGCATAGGTTATCCCTGCGTCGGCGGCAGCGAATTCCACGTCACTGAGGCGGATAAGGGTATTGCTGGGAGCACTGCCGATTGTTACAAGATTGTAGGATGCGGGATTCACCTGATGGCCCCAGGAGCCTTTGGTAATGTACCTTGTAATAAGGGATGCCGGAATCCTTCCTATCGTCAGATTGTCTTTAATGCCAAGCTGGAAGTTTCCGTCACCGTCATCTGCGATGAACAATCCTTTACAGTTGACGAAAATTTTTCTTCCGATAGGATAATCGGAATTGAAATTTGAAACATCAACCGAGATACTTAGGCCGGCGGTGGAGTCCTGGAATATTATTTCTTTATAGAAATTCCCCGAAGCATCATCTGCAATAATGATTCCGGAGACTATCACATCCGTGGTAATTTCAACAGGAACAGGTCCGGAGGCCATTCCCTGAAGTTGCAGGATGGTATGCGTTGGTGTAATTGCCGGATCTACGTTGGCCGTTACGGGCTGATCGAATTCGTCCTTAACGCAGGAAGAAAAGGATACTGACAGGAATGCGAGAACAGCAATGGACTGAAGAAGAATGATACTTTTTTTCATGGGATTTATAATGATGTCTTGATTTTAATTGATTGTCAGTTCATTCGGAAAATTATACTGGCGAAGAAAGTCCTTCCGAATCCGTAAGAATACTTGGTAGCGTATTTATCCGGATTTTTATCCGTAGTATCAAACCGCAGTTGTTCGTATGCAGAGGTGGTGATATCCTTGTTGTCAAGAATATTGGTTACCCCCAGGTTCAACACGACGAAGGTGTTTCGTTTGAGTGATTTGAATTTCTTATTCAGCTTAACCGACCAGTTGAAAGAGGCGTCGAGAGTAAACTGACCTTTACGCTTTTCCTGTGACAATATCCTGTCCCATTCAACAGAACCGGCGTCAACGAGATCCAGTGCGGAAATGGTGCGTCTTGCAGGGTTAATGTCCACGTAAAAATCATCGAAATAATTCGCGTTGACATATACCGACCCGTATTGCTTCGACCGGTAGTTCAGGCCGATGGACTAAGCTGACTGTGGGCCACTGGAGACCCTCATGTTTTTTGCATACACCACTTCTCCGTCAAATAGCAGGGTATCCACATTGTCCTGGCTGATGGTGGCAAGGGGGCGGGAGGAATAATAATACTGTCCTACAGCAGCCACCGCGCTTGCCGAGAAGCCCTTGCCGAGGCTGGCTTCCGCTGAAATTTCAACCCCGGTATTGCGCTTATCCACACCGGTGAGGGTGTAGTTCACAAAAGTCTTGTAGTCCTCATCGTAAAAGCTCCTTGTATCGGTGCCGTCCGTAAACTGGGTAAAGTACCCTGTCAGTCTTCCCTTGAATTTTGGAGACCGGAGAAGGTATCCGGCTTCCCCGGAATAGATGCTTTCGTCCTTCAGGTTTTTTACCACAAAGTCCCGGGTACGCGGACTTACGTATGCATTTTCAAAAAGCGGTGCACGGGTAAGATAGGCTGCATTCCCATAAAAATAATTCCGTCCGTTGTACTTAAAGGTAGCACCGCCCTTTACAGCATAATTGAAAAAGTTTTGCTTTTCCGAATTTCCATAGGAGTTGTCCGGAAATACGCCGTTTTTATAGTGACCGGTACGGTAATAACTGCTGGAAGTGAGTTGAAGAGCAAGGAAATAATCCATACGGCTGAACTTCCAGGTTCCCTGTCCCCATAACGATGCATTTTGCAGATGCGCGGTAAAGTCATAGCCGTATTTATCACCCGTATGCAGGATTCTGTCGGGGTTGTTCAGGTCATTCTGCATATCCGTTGAATCGGGATTTGCCAGGTCGGTATATTGATTCAGGTCAACAAAGAAATCTGCACCCAGGAGGTCTTTTACTTCCTTGTAATTTTCCGATTGCTGTGACTGATAGGTGAATCCGCCGTTAAAAGTCAGGTGATCACTTACCACATTGCTATAGGTAGAGTTGAAGCATATCCTGGTATTGTCGGTGACCCGGTCGCTCAGTATATACTTTGCCCACTTACCCGAAACACCGTTGAAGGTGGTATCGTGCAGTTGGTTGGATTCATAAAGCCTGTCCCAGTTGATCTGCCGCAAGTCTTCATTTGCCCTCATCAGGCTGGCAAGCAAAGAAGAATAGACTGCAAAGGAAGCGGGGTCTTCACCATAATTCGGATCGTAACTGGGCAGATAGCGGTAGTAATCCGGACGTGGGTCGGTGGCATTGTACCAGTCTATGCCGGAAATTTCAGTATAGCCGGTCTGGTAACTGACTGCAGATAACAGGGAGGACTTGTCATTTATTTTCCATTCATGTGTAAGGATGGCCAGGGGCTGATGTGTATCTCCCACCTTTGAATTTCTTTTTTCACCATTCTGGTATCCCCAGTTGGGATTGTAATAATGGGTTCCGGCAAGGTCGTACATTTCCTGAACTACGGCAGAAGTTCTTCCGGATTTTGTTTTTGCGCCCATTATGGTCAAGGCGAGGGAATGCCGGCTATTGATTTTTTTCTCAAGGGCGGCGAAGTAGGAATGGCCATCATAAAATGTTCCGTCAACGTACCCGTCCGTGGCCCAGCGTCTTGAATAGTTGAGCGCGTAGGACCACCCGCCCTTCATCAGTCCTGAACCATAAGTAAGCATGAGGCGGTTATCATAAGTGCGGTTGGAAGCCGCATAAGAAACCTGAAACTGTTTTCGCTGCCTGGAAGCACGGCTGTCAACGGTGGACGAGCCACCCACGCCACCGAAGGCGAAGGTTGCGGGTGCAAGGCCCAGGGAATTGTCACGATTCCTCATGACATCATTCAATCCGCTGTAGGAAGAGTAGAGGTTCCTCTCGGTATAAAGGTCATTGAGTGGAATACCATTCATATAGCTGACGAAATTTTCATCATCATACCCCCGCACGCGGAATCGCGCAGCGCTGAATACGAAGGCGGTAGCGGAGGAAAATGCGTCACGGGAAGCATTCAGTACGCTGGCGACATTGGGAGAAACGGCGTCCCGCAGGTCATCATCACCCAGGGAAATAACGGGTAGATTGTCGGAGCCCAGCCGGCTCTCTTCCTGCGGATATTCGGGTAATATAATTGTTTTGGATTCTGACGTTGCAGTAACCGTTACCGCTTCGACCTTTGAAAATCCTGAAGCTCCGGTGATTTCCAACTCTGCGGTTCCAACAGGAATATTTTCCAGTAAAAAATTACCCAGTGAATCTGTAGTGGTACTCAGGGCTGAATTTCTCACGGATACCCTGGCGCCTGCAACCGGCCAGTCATGATCATCCTTAATTGTTCCCTTGAATTGCGTCCCCTGAGGGAATGCCATGAAAGGCATAAAAATCAGGAGTAATAAAATCCGGCTTCTGAAGTTCATCATAAAGAATATTGCAATTATTTTCGACCCGTTTTGAACGGGGGAACAAAGCTATTAAAATCCGGTATTTATTATGGATTCCCATGATGAATTAGATACCGGTTTCTGTTTTTTCATTCAACCTGCCAGGCAAAACCTGTAACCGGCAACCAACGTCAGGTGGCTGTAAAGAACGCGTGATACACCTTCAAATAATTCGAATTCAGGAATTTTTAGGAAATTTTCATGCATCCTCATGGTCTGAATTTGTATGTTTGTCGCCCGAAAACCCCGATATACGGTAAAATCCGATGAATTAGGGGGAAATTGTTTCTGCCCTCAGTGGTTTCATGGTATTACTATTATGAGTATGAGAAAGACTTTTTTGATTGCCCTTCTTCCCTTTATTCAGATGTTGACCGTCCGGGCCCAGGAAAAGGTATCCTATCAGGTGGCGGTGGTCGGATTCTATAATCTTGAAAACCTTTTTGATACCCTGGATGATCCAAAGATACTGGATGAAGAGTTTCTCCCTGGAGGTTCCAAACAATACTCCGGTACAGTATATAAGGACAAACTCAGTCATTTGTCTGATGTAATTTCTCTTATCGGTACAGAAATGTCGCCTGAGGGGCTGACCCTGATGGGTTGTGCAGAGGTGGAGAATGAAAATGTACTCAAGGATCTTGTACGTACCCCAAAACTTCAGTCGCGTAACTATCATATCGTTCACTATGATTCTCCGGACGCCAGAGGCATAGATGTGGGGCTCTTATATAATCCCAAATATTTCAGGCCCCTTTTCAGTGAACCACTGACGGTTCACCTCTTTAATCCGGATTCATCGGAATACCATACAAGGGATGTACTATATGTATATGGTGAACTGTCGGGTGAACCCATTCACATTCTGGTGGGTCACTGGCCCTCCCGGAGGGGAGGAGAAGAGGTCAGTGCGCCATCTCGCGCAAAGGCCGCCGCTGTCTGCCGGCATAAAATAGACTCCATCACTACAATGAATCCGGACGCCAAGATCATCCTGATGGGTGACCTGAACGACGACCCCACAAGTCCGAGTGTTTCTGTGGTTATTGGTGCTAAGGGAGAAAAGGACCAGGTGAAAAGAGGAGGGATGTACAATCCCTGGGTGAACATGTATAAGGAAGGAATCGGTACGCTTGCATACAACGACAGTTGGAACCTGTTTGATCAGATCATGGTATCTTCGGGCTGGCTGGATAAAAAGCAGCAGGGATTTTTTTTCCAGGACGCAAAAATCTTTTCAAGGCCCTGGATGACTCAGACTTCAGGGAGGTATAAAGGGTATCCCAAGCGAACCTATGATTTTGATAATTATGCCGGAGGATACAGCGACCATTTTCCGACCTACATTGAACTGCTGAGGAAAATTAAGTAAACAAGAATTTCTGTTACGTCCTGATCCCCGGCAGCTATTTCCCCTGAGCCTGAGGATTTTTTATATTCGCCTTCCCAACAAATAACATGATGAAAAAAGGACCTGTATCGGCATTTATGGAGAAGCATTACCTCCATTTTAATGCTGCGGCCATGATGGATGCTGCCAAAGCGTATGAAAAGCATCTGGAAGAAGGCGGTAAGATGATGGTGACACTTGCCGGTGCCATGAGTACGGCGGAATTAGGCATTTCCCTTGCTGAAATGATCCGGCGAGATAAAGTTCAGATCATTTCCTGTACGGGCGCCAACCTGGAGGAGGATATAATGAATCTGGTGGCACATAATCACTACAAAAGAGTTCCACACTACAGGGACCTCAGTCCGCAGGAAGAGTGGAATCTGCTGGAAAATCACTTTAACCGGGTCACTGACACCTGCATTCCTGAAGAGGAGGCATTCAGAAGACTGCAAAAGCATATTCATAAGGTTTGGAAGGATGCTGAGGGGAAAGGGGAGAGGTTCTTTCCGCATGAATATATGTATAAAGTCCTGATGTCCGGTGAACTGGAATCCTATTATGAAATTGATCCGAAGAATTCCTGGATGCTGGCGGCGGCACAAAAGAACCTGCCCATCGTAGTCCCGGGATGGGAAGATTCGACCATGGGAAATATTTTTGCCAGTTATGTAATCAAAGATGAACTGAAAGCCTCCACCATGAAAAGCGGGATTGAGTATATGGCATGGCTTTCGGACTGGTACCGGAAGAACAGTTCAGGGAAAGGCATTGGTTTTTTCCAGATCGGGGGCGGAATTGCAGGTGACTTTCCGATTTGTGTGGTGCCGATGATGTATCAGGACCTGGAATGGCACGATGTCCCCTTCTGGTCATATTTCTGTCAGATCAGTGATTCCACAACCAGTTATGGATCCTATTCAGGCGCGGTGCCGAATGAAAAAATCACCTGGGGGAAACTTGGAATTGACACTCCCAAGTTTATTGTCGAGAGTGATGCTTCGATCGTTGCACCGCTGATGTTTTCCTGGATCCTGGGAGATTGAGATTGCATGTTCTGCGGCGGGCCATTATCGTGCGATCCCCTCTTGGGACGGCTTTCCTGAGATACCCGCTTTTCGAAATCCTGTATTATTTCCAACCCTTAGTTTTATAGTAAATGCCGGGATGCTATACCGGTTAATTTTCTCAAACAGGATGAGTTACCGGTTTAATCCATAGCTCCGGGAAGTTCCAACTCATTTTCCTGAATAGAAAATCCGAGTTGAAGCAGTAATTGTTCAAATTCAGCCGGAATATCGGGAATATCCAACGCATGGATTAGCAGGAGGTAAAACCGTACCTTTGAGGCAGTCTTACTTTATACATATTATGGATAAATTTTCCTATCTGGGAAATGCAGATCCCGGTGAGATAGAAGCATTGTACCGCCAGTTCCTGCAGGATCCGTCTTCTGTGGATGAAAGCTGGAAGGATTTTTTTGAAGGATTTGATTTTTCCCGTACGAGGTTTCCATCAATACATGAAAAAGACGGCGGTATAATACCGGAAAATTTCCAGAAAGAATTTAATGTTATCAATCTGATAAACGGTTACCGTACCCGTGGGCACCTCTTTACCCATACCAACCCGGTACGGGAAAGGAGAAAATCCTCGCCTACCCTGGCCATTGAAAATTTCGGACTCGAACCAACCGACCTGAGTCAGGTATTCCAATCCGGCAGGCTGATTGGTATTGGCCCTGCACCATTGCAGGCCATTATTTCCCATCTGGAACAGACCTATTGCACCTCCATCGGAGCCGAATACAAATACATCCGCACTCCTGAAATTGTGGATTGGCTGGAAAAGAAAATGGAAAGCAGGAAAAACACACCTGATTTTCCCATTGAGAAAAAAAGACGGATTCTGAGTAAGCTCAATGAGGCGGTGGCTTTTGAAACTTTTCTACATACCAAATTTATCGGTCAGAAACGATTTTCCCTGGAAGGCTGTGAAACTCTGATTCCCGCACTTGATGCCGTTATTAATTCAGGTGCTGAATCGGGGATTAAGGAATTTGTAATTGGTATGTCCCATCGCGGCAGGCTGAATGTGCTGGCAAACATCCTGGGTAAAACCTACGAGGAAATATTCACGGAGTTTGAAGGCCTGGAATATGATGAATTGGGATTTTCGGGTGATGTGAAATATCATCTTGGTTATTCCGGTGATGTTAAAACAGAATCAGGGAAAGATATTCACCTGAGTGTAGCACCCAATCCCTCACACCTGGAGGCGGTGGATGCTGTTGTACAGGGCATGGTCCGTTCGAAGATTGATAACACACCGGGAGGCAATGAAAATCAGATCTCACCCATCCTGATACATGGTGATGCCGCCATAGCCGCTCAGGGAGTGGTGTATGAGGTCATTCAGATGTCACTGCTCAGGGGATTCAGGACAGGGGGGACCATTCACCTGGTGGTGAATAATCAGGTTGGGTTTACCACCAACTATATTGATGGCAGGTCGAGCACCTATTGCACGGATGTGGCCAAGGTTACCTTGTCACCCGTTTTCCACGTTAATGCAGATGATGTTGAAGCGTTGGTGTACACCATTGAACTGGCCATGGAGTACCGTCAGAAATTCCACAAAGATGTTTTCATAGATATTCTCGGATACAGAAAGTATGGCCATAATGAAGGCGATGAACCCAGGTTTACCCAGCCTCTTTTATACAAAGCCATTGCCACACACCCGAATCCGAGGGAAATTTATAATGAAAAGCTTTTGTTACAGGGCGAGGTGGAGGCAAACCTTGCCAGAGAAATGGAGAAATCCTTCAAAAGCATGCTGGAAGTTAGTCTGGATGAAGCAAAGCAGGTGAAGCAAAAGAAAGTATCACCGTTTCTGGAAGGAAGCTGGAAAGGATTAAGAGCCGCCAGGAAATCAGATTTCGACAGCAGTCCTGCAACCGGAGTTGACAGGCAATACCTGGATCTTGTTGGAAAATCCATTACCAGCCTTCCGGAACATAAATCCTTTTTTGGAAAAACCATAAGGTTGTTTGATGAACGAAGAAAGATGCTGGAATCGGGAAAAACCGACTGGCCTCTGGCAGAATTGCTTGCATTCGGTACACTCTTACGAGAAAATTTCCCGGTTCGGTTCAGCGGACAGGATGTCGAACGCGGAACGTTTTCCCAGCGTCATGCAGTGATCCGTGTGGAGGACTCGGACGAGCAGATTGTACCGTTGAATCATATCGGCGGGCAACAGGCACCGTTTATGATTTATAATTCACTGCTGTCAGAGTATGCAGTGCTTGGATTTGAATATGGGTATGCCTTGTCAAGTCCTAATTCACTGGTAATCTGGGAAGCCCAGTTTGGAGATTTTATGAACGGTGGTCAGATTATCATTGACCAGTTCATCAGCAGTGCGGAAGATAAATGGAACCGTATGAACGGTCTGGTACTTTTGTTACCACATGGTTTTGAAGGACAGGGATCGGAACATTCCAGTGCGCGCATGGAACGGTTCCTGCAACTCTGTGCGGAGCTGAATATGCAGGTGATAAATTGTACCACACCGGCAAATTACTTCCATGCCCTGAGAAGGCAGATGCTGAGACCATTCCGTAAGCCACTTGTGGTATTTACTCCGAAAAGTCTGCTAAGGCATCCACGGTGTATTTCCCAATTATCGGATTTTGAGAAAGGGAAGTTTATTGAACTGATGGATGATCCGGATGCCAATCCGGATTCGGTGAATCGTGTGGTTGCCTGTTCCGGGAAAGTATATTATGAATTGCTTGAACGGAAAGAAAAGGAGCAGGCGGGAGATGTTGCCATCATTCGTTTTGAGCAATTATATCCGTTTCCTGAAAAAGCACTCGACAAGCTTAAGGCGAAGTACAAAAATGCCACTGACTGGATATGGTTTCAGGAAGAACCGCTGAATATGGGGGCCTGGTCATACATGGTGCGTGTTTCGGAGAAAACCGGATTTCAGGTGATTGCCAGGGAGGAAAGTGCCAGCCCTGCGACGGGATCACATAAGGCCCATGACCGTGAACAAAAAGAATTACTTTCACGTGCATTCAGCAGGCAACCCGTACATAACTGACATTATTAACCCGAAAAACCGAATACCATGGCCATTATTGAAATGAAAGTTCCCAGCCCGGGTGAATCCATAACGGAAGTGCAGATAGCCCGGTGGATCAGGAAAGACGGTGACTTCGTTGAGAAGGATGAAGAACTCTGTGAAATTGATTCGGACAAGGCTACCCTTACCCTGAATGCTGAGGAAAGCGGCAGGTTAAAGATATTGGTAAAAGACGGCGAAACCATTGAAGTAGGAAAGACAGTATGTACCATTGATACTTCCGTCAGTCAACCGGCTTCTCCTGCGGTTAAAACATCCGGGGTGAAGCCTGAGGAAATAAAAGCAGATAAGAGGCCAGGTCCGGCAGCACCCGCAGGTTATGCCGGCGGAATACCCTCCGTAGCGGCTGAAAAACTTATGCGGGAAAAAAATATAAGCGCGGATAAAATTACCGCCACAGGAAGAGGAGGAAGAATTACCAAGGGAGATGTACTGTCAGCTTCTTCAGGGGCTGTAACAGCCAGCCCTGTATCGGCCCCAACCTACAAAGGGGAAAGAAAGGAACGCAGGGAACCCATGAGTATGCTGAGGAAGAAAGTTGCAGAGAGGCTTGTTTCGGTAAAACAGGAGACGGCAATGCTCACCACATTTAATGAGGTGGACATGAGTGCAATTATTTCAACAAGGAAGAGATTTAAAGATACTTTTCGTGAAAAATACGGGGTAAGCCTGGGTTTCATGTCATTCTTTACCAGAGCTGTTTGCGAAGCACTGATGGAGTTCCCCGCAGTGAATGCCATGATTGACGGTAAGGATATCATTTACCACGATTACTGTGATATTGGCATTGCAGTATCTGCACCCAAAGGATTAATGGTTCCGGTACTGCAAAATGCGGAGTCCATGGGTTTTGCTGAAATTGAAAGCAGGATTCTTGAGTTGGCGGGAAAGGCACGTGAAGGAAGACTCAGCATAGATGAAATGACAGGGGGTACGTTTACCATTACCAACGGAGGTGTTTTTGGTTCCATGTTATCCACACCGATTATTAATCCGCCTCAGAGTGCAATTCTGGGAATGCATAATATTGTAGAACGCCCGGTAGCCATAAATGGCCTGGTTGAAATCAGGCCGGTAATGTATGTGGCACTATCGTACGACCACCGGATTATTGATGGCCGTGAATCGGTCAGTTTTCTGGTCAGGGTGAAGCAACTGCTTGAAGATCCTGCACGGATGCTTTCAGGAGGAAAGGACCCGGTGCAGGCAGTAATCGGACTTTGACCTGACCCGGCAGGCAGAGAATGAAGAGAATATTTGTTGCCATACCGGTTTCAGATTCCATTCGCAGGGAAATATATAATGTGCAGCAATCCCTGCCTGTATTCGCGGGATTAAGAAAAACTCCGCAGGAAAATTTTCACATTACCCTTTTCTTTATCGGAGAAGTTGGTGAGGTGTCCATACCTGAAATCATCAGACTTCTCACGGGGTATTTCAGGAATGTAGCACCTTTTACATTGAACTTTTCGGATTTCTCCTATGCCGGAAATCCGCATCGCCCATCCATGATCTGGACCAGGTTTGAGAAATCAGAAATTTTTTCCACACTGCATTCAGGATGTAAAGAAATATGTACATCCTATATGACAATACATCCAATAGAAAGGGATCCGGTTCCGCATATTACCCTGGCCAGGCTCCGTAACCGAAACAGGAAGGATGAAATGATAGAACTTCCGAACACCACTATTCAATTACCGCGTGTCAGTTTTTCAGAACTCTGGCAGACAGAACACACGGCTAAGGATGTATGGTACCGCAGGCTTGCGATATTTTTGTTTAAACCTGATTAAACAGTTTCTGCCACTACTTCGGTTACGCCCGGAACCAGTCTTTTTAACAGATTTTCAATTCCTGATTTTAATGTAATGGAACTGCTCGGGCAACCATTGCAGGCGCCTTTCATGATGAGGGTGACCACACCATTATCAAAAGATTTAAAAATAATTGCACCGCCATCCATTTCAACGGCAGGTCTGACATATTCATCCAGGGTTTCGATTATTTTGCTTTCCATTGCGGATGCGGAGTGTGTTCTCCCGATTTCAGGATCAGAAGCCTGTTCCCGGGGCCCGGTAAATATGGGTTCACCGGATTCCACGTAGGATTTTATGCAGGTTCTCATGATTCCCATAATCTCATACCAGTCAATACCTTCTGCTTTGGTCAGGGTGATATAGTTGGCCGTGATAAACACGCCTGTGATACCGCTGAATCCAAAGAGTTTTCTGGCGAGTGGTGCATGTGCAGTTTCGGAAGGATTTTTATATTCTACACTGCCTTCCCGGAGCAGGCTGGTATTGAGAACAAATTTCATGGATGCGGGGTTGGGCGTGGATTCGGCGTAAACCTGAATGATCCTGGGCTCAGACATAACGTTCGTATTTCAGCCCAAAGGTACGAAGTATTGTCAGGGTGGTAAAATGGCAGAACCTCCCCGGAAAAACGTGTCCTGCCTGCTGAAGAATATACCGGGGTTGGGAAGCCCGCCGGCAATGATTATTTTTACCGCCGTATCATGAGGCATGAAGTTGATTTTCTGGTAATCGGGAGCGGAATTGCCGGCCTGACCTTTGCCCTGAAAGTAGCGGACAGCGGCAGTGTTTATATTATTACCAAAGCGACCGCAGAAGAGTCCAATACCAAGTACGCACAGGGCGGAATTGCAGGCGTTCTTCACGGACCGGATACGTTTGAAAAACATATTCAGGATACCCTGATCTGTGGTGCCGGACTGTGTGATGAAAAAATCGTCAGGATGGTGGTTACCGAGGGTGCAGACAGGATCCGTGAGATCATTGACTGGGGAACAAGGTTCGATAAAAATGCCGATGGCGAATTTGATCTTGCCAAAGAGGGAGGCCACAGCGCCCACCGGGTACTGCATTTCAAGGATGCTACCGGTAACGAAATTGAGAGAGCCTTGCTGGAAAAAGTGAGAAGTCATCCCAATATAAAAATATTCACTCATTTTTTTGCACTGGATCTTATTACCCAGCATCATCTTGGCGAAGAGGTGAACAGGAATACTCCGGGTATCGAATGTTATGGCGCTTATGTGCTAAACCACGATACGAATGAGATAGAAACCATTCTCTCCAAATCCATCCTGGTTGCCACGGGAGGAGCAGGCCAGGTGTATCAGGCTACCACGAATCCCGTCATTGCTACCGGTGATGGTGTTGCCATGGTGTACCGGGCCAAGGGGTATGTTAAGGACATGGAATTTATTCAGTTTCATCCGACGGCTTTGTATCATCCCGGAGAACGGCCGTCTTTCCTGATTACCGAAGCCGTCCGCGGAATGGGCGCGGTTCTCAGGACACGTGATGGCTGCACCTTCATGGAAAAGTATGACAAACGGGACTCACTGGCACCTCGGGATATTGTGGCCAGGGCCATTGACAATGAAATGAAGGTCAGGGGTGATCCCTTTGTGTATCTGGATGCGACAGCAATTGATCCAGAACGGTTTGAGGAACACTTTCCCAATATCAGGAAAAAATGCCTGCAGATTGGTATAGACACCAGCCGTGATTGTATTCCGGTGGTTCCCGCGGCACATTATATTTGCGGAGGTGTGAAGGTGGATGAATGGGCAAGAAGTTCCATCGGTAACCTGTATGCTGCCGGAGAATGTGCCTGCACAGGTCTCCATGGCGGGAATCGTCTTGCGTCAAATTCCCTGCTGGAGGCTCTGGTCTTTTCACACCGGGCATCCATGGATGCAATATCAACCCTGTCAGGCAAAACCTTTAACCGTCATGTTCCCTACTGGAATGCAGAAGGCACCTCGGAGCCCAGGGAAGGTATTCTCATTACCCATAACCTGCAGGAACTTCAGCAGGTGATGAGCAGTTATGTGGGGATAGTGCGTTCTGATCAAAGACTGAAAAGGGCTCTTGACAGGCTCCGGATTTTATATGGAGAAACGGAGGCGTTGTATGAACGTACCACTGTTTCAACACAGCTTTGTGAATTGAGAAACCTGATAAGTGTTGCGTACCTGATTGTCAAATTTGCCAAGGCAAGAAAAGAAAGTGTGGGATTGCATTACTCCACAGATTATCCGCCCGTAACCGAAACCATTGAAATCCATAAATAGTTTTTCCGGGATGAAGCGAAACGAACTTGCAGGGCGGATTTTTTCCGAACATACAGCGGAGTCATTTGATGAACTGGCACTGGAAATTTTCCGCTATCAGTCAGAATCAGTTCCCGTTTACCGGAGATACATTGAAGCCATTGGAATCAACCCATTGAAGGTAGATACTGCGAGGGAAATTCCTTTTCTGCCCATTGAATTTTTCAGGGATACAGAGGTAATCTCAGTGAGTAAACAACCAGTTTTGATTTTCACCAGCAGTTCAACGACATCTTCAAAGCCTTCACGTCATTGCGTGGCAGACCCGAATCTGTATGTTGAAAGTTTTCTCAGGGGGTTTCAGCGGTATTACGGATCGCCCGAACAATACTGCATACTGGCACTACTGCCATCCTATCTTGACAGACCTGGATCCTCCCTTGTTTACATGATGGAGGAGTTGATCCGTCGTTCAGGCCATCCTGCGGGCGGGCTTTACCTGAATGATCATTCCGGTTTGTATGATGTGTTACGGGAACAAACGGCATTGAATCAGAAAATATTTTTATTTGGCGCAACTTTCGCATTACTGGATTTTGCAGGAAAATTTCCCTGTCAAATTCCCGGAGCCATTATCATGGAAACCGGTGGTATGAAAGGAAGAGGCCCCGAAAAGATCCGGGAAGAGGTTCACGAAATTCTTATCAATGCCTTTCATGTACCTGCCATTCATTCCGAATATGGTATGACCGAATTGCTTTCACAGGCTTATTCTCCGGGACATGGAATTTTCCGGCCGGTTCCGTGGATGAGGGTTGATATCCGGGATATCAATGATCCGTTTCAACTCGGACGCGACGGGGAAACGGGAGGGATATGTATTACCGACCTTGCCAATCTTGATTCATGTTCATTTATTGCCTCACAGGATCTTGGGAGAAAATCCCCGGAAGGTACTTTTGAGATACTTGGACGGTTTGATTTCAGCGATGTAAGAGGATGTAATCTTCTGGTAGTCTGATACTCATGGATTATCCGGTAAACCGGCAACAACAGATTTACCGGAATCCCGTACCAGCACGGAAGAAATGGTATCTTTGATACCCAAAATGTTACCTTTTATGTTATCAAACAGGAGGAGATATACGATAATTTTTATTTCTGTTCTTGCAGGCAGCCTTATTTCTTTCTGGATTGTAAAACAGAGGATGGGTACCCTTGGGCCCAATGACTATATACAACTGGGAATTAACTTTCTCTTTGCCGTGGCAATTGTGGTAGGTATTTCTTTTTTCCTGCACCGCATGAACAAACAAAATACCGATGACGGTAAAAAATAGTCAGTTCACAATAATCAGGTAGTAGTTTTTCCTGCCCTTTTGTGCCAGGATATATTTTCCTCGAAGTGTATCGGATCCGGCCACCGTCTTATTCACATCCTGAATTTTTTCCTTGTTAAGGAGTACCCCTCCACCCTGGATCATTTTCCGCGCCTCCCCCCGGGAGGGGAAAATGGAGGTTTTATCGGAAAGAAATTCAACGACATTAATACCGGTATCAAGGTCTGTACGGGAAATGGTAACCTGGGGCACACCTTCGAAGACCGTGAGCAGGTCATCTTCCGACAGTGCCAGGAGTGCGTCGGGGGTACCTTTACCGAAAAGAATTTCCGATGCTTCAACAGAGGCAATGAAGTCCTTTTCTGAATGTACACGGATGGTGATTTCTTCTGCAAGTTTCTTTTGCAGCAGCCTTTGATGTGGAGCCTTCCTGTGTTCTTCAAGAAGTGCATCAATCTCTCCTTTTGTTTTCAGTGTAAAAATCCGTACATAATTTTCTGCGTCTTCGTCTGTGGTATTGAGCCAGAACTGGTAGAAACGGTAGGGAGATGTCCTTTTTGGATCGAGCCAGATATTACCCCCTTCGGATTTCCCGAACTTCGATCCATCGGATTTTTTAATCAGGGGTGTTGTGAGGGCAAAAGCTTCTCCTGCATCTTTCCTGCGGATCAATTCGGTCCCGGTTACAATGTTGCCCCATTGGTCAGAACCACCCATCTGAAGCCTGACTCCGTGGTTTTTCCACAGATAATAGAAATCATAACCCTGAACCAACTGGTAGGAAAACTCAGTAAAAGACATCCCTGATTCAAGGCGGTTCTGTACCGAATCTTTAGCCAGCATATAATTTATAGTAATATGCTTACCAACGTCCCTGATAAAATCGAGGAAGGAAAATGACCTGAACCAGTCGTAGTTATTTACAATTTCTGCTGAATTTTCCCCACAATTGAAATCCAGAAATTTTTCCAGTTGCTTCTTCTGACAGTTGAGATTATGCAGGAGAGTATCTTCCGTGAGCAGGTTTCGCTCCTGTGATTTTCCGGATGGATCACCCACCATTCCGGTGGCGCCTCCCACAAGTGCTACGGGTTTGTGACCTGACTTTTGAAAATGAAGTAAGGTCATGATCTGTACCAGATTTCCAACACCCAGGGAATCCGCAGTAGGATCGAAGCCAATATACCCTTTTATCATCCCGGAATTCAATAATGCTTCGGTTCCTGGCATCATATCATAAAGCATACCTCTCCAGCGCAGTTCTTCAACAAAGTTCTTCATTCAACCTCTTTTGGTGCCAAAGATAAGTATGTGAAAACGATGTACAAACCGTGAGTGTTCGGTTCCTTCGAAACAAATTTCCATCTTAGCATCCTGAATCATACGTATGGTATTCGTAACAGGAGGAACCGGACTGGTCGGTTCCCGGATCATCAGAGATCTTACCGGTAAAGGAATCGGGGTAAGAGCATTGAAAAGAAAGGAGAGCAACCTGTCGGTATTTAACCGTCAAATGGCGGATGCCGGCTCCCGCCGTGAATTGGTGGAATGGGTGGTAGGGGATGTAAACGACCTCTTTTCGATAGAAGATGCCCTGGAAGGTATTGATGAGGTGTATCATGCCGCGAGTATTATTTCCTTTCAATCTTCGGATTTCAGAAGAATGATGAAAATTAATGTGGAGGGAACTGCAAATATGGTTAATGCATCCCTGGAAAAAGGAATCAAAAAATTCTGTTTCATCAGTTCCGTTTCCGCTATAGGCCGGAACGAAACGGGAGGTGAAGTAAATGAAAACAATGTTTGGAAAACATCCAAAAGAAACACCGGCTATGCCATTTCGAAATATTGCTCAGAAAGGGAAGTCTGGAGAGGGATGGAAGAGGGCTTACATGCGGTAATTGTGAATCCTTCCATTATCATAGGCCCGGGAGACTGGAGGAAAGGCAGCTCCTATATTTTTTCCCAGGTCTGGAAAGGATTAAAATTTTATACCGAAAACACAACCGGGTTTGTTGATGTCAGGGATGTTTCTGTGTGTGCCATCCGGCTTATGAAAAAAAACATTTCAGGACAACGGTACATCCTGAATTCTGAAAATCTGGATTACCGGACCGTATTAAATGATGTTGCTGACCGGCTGGGAAAATCCCGGCCAACTATAAAAGCTACCCCCTTTTTATCGGAGATTGCCTGGCGACTTGAAAATATCCGATACCTGATCGGGGGTGGAAATCCGATCATTACAAAGGAAACCGTGAGAAATGCAGGAAGAAGCTGGTATTATTCAAATGAAAAAATCCGGAAGGAACTGGGGGTAAATTTTATTCCTGTACGTTCATCCATCGGAGAAACAGCAGCTATTTTTTTAAAGGAATATCAGAGCCGGTAATTATCCTGCGGCCTGTACTTCGCCCTGTAACTGGTTCAGCCGGATGATCACGGCCTGATATACTTCGTTCAGAAGTCCGGGATGCTCAGAATAAAAACGGATGCTTTTTTCATAGGTTTCTACGGATATTTTTCTGTGCTTTAAAATAGTGATAAGGTAATCTGACAGGGAATGATTTTCGGGATCGGCTTGCTGGCTGAGGGAAATTTCTGCCTGTGCAAGTTGTATATCGGTAAGAAGCGGAACCATTTCTTCTTTCGTCAAAACACCGGGAGGAATGGCCTGTTCCCTTCCGCATGCATAGGCCAGGCAGCAGAAAAGAAGAACTCTGATAATACTTTCTGAATTCACGGCCGGATACCATTAAATTCCATACGCATCCCTCTATAATCCCTGTCTATTCTTCCATTATAGTACACCGGATATCCGTTCACGAATGTCCCGGTAACGGATGACCGGAAAGTTGTCCCGGTAAAGGGGCTCCATCCGCATTTGGCAAGGATATTACCGGCATTTACCGTCCAGGGTTTATCGGGATGAATCAAGACAAGATCGGCAAAATATCCTTCACGAATGAACCCACGGTCTTTAATCCTGAAACAGGTAGCCACCGCATGCGACATTTTTTCTGCAATCCGCTCCGGTGTGATGTGCCCTTCAAGATATTTTTCCATCATGGCAACCAGGGAGTGCTGCACGAGCGGGCCTCCGGAAGGTGCATTCAAATACTCTCTGGATTTTTCTTCCAGTGTATGCGGAGCGTGATCGGTAGCGATAACATCCAAGCGGTTGTCAAGGAGAGCATTCCAGAGTCCTTCCCGGTCGGATGCGGATTTTACTGCAGGATTCCATTTTATCAGATTTCCTTTTTCATTGTAATCCGCTTCATCGAACCAGAGATGATGGATACAAACTTCAGAGGTTATTTTCTTTTCTTCCAACGGTTGGCTATTGGAAAAAAGACCGGTTTCTTTTGCTGTGCTGATATGCAAAATATGAAGCCTGGTGCCATATTTCCTGGCAAGATCCACAGCAAATGAAGACGATAAGAAACAGGCATCCTCATTTCGGATCAGAGGATGGGCCGAAACAGGAATTTTATCCTGGTATTTTTTTCTGAATATTTCCAGATTATTCCTGATGGTGGTTTCATCCTCGCAATGTGAAGCGATCAACAGTGAGCATTTTGAAAAAAGATTTTCCAGTGTATCCCGGCTGTCAACCAGCATATTGCCCGTAGATGATCCCATGAACACTTTGACACCGCAGACATTCATCCCGTTGGTTTTAAGAACCTCTTCCAGGTTGTCATTGGAAACTCCCATATAAAATGAATAATTAGCCAGGGATTTTGAAGCGCCCAGCCTGTATTTTTCTTCAAGGAGATCCTGCGTCAGTGTGTTGGGGATTGTATTGGGCATTTCCATAAAAGAAGTAATACCTCCTGCAACGGCAGCGGCAGATTCGGTATGGATTTCTGCCTTGTGTGTAAGGCCAGGCTCTCTGAAATGAACCTGGTCGTCAATAACTCCGGGCATCAGAAACTGGCCATCCGCCTCAAAAATTTCTGCAGTGGGATGTGATATTCCCGGCCCTGTCTTCTCAATCCGCTGACCGGCAATGAGAATATCACCGGGGACAATTTTCCCCTCATTTACAATTCTGGCATTTTTAATCAGCCTGTATTTCACCCGGAGATTTTTTTTCTGGAGTAATTTCTAAACCAGCTTTTCCATTTCATCTGAATCACCCCAAGGATTGCTTCACGGAAAATTCCTTTACTCATTTTACTGGAGCCTTCCAGGCGGTCGGTAAAGATGATGGGTACTTCACGGATAACAAAACCATATTTCCATGCCGTGAATTTCATTTCTATCTGGAATGCATATCCGATAAAATGAATCTGGTCGAGTGGTATAGTCTGTAATACCACCCTCCTGTAACAAATAAATCCGGCAGTGGTGTCTTTTACCTTGATTCCGGTAATTACACGTACATATACGGAGGCATAATATGACATAATAATCCTGCCCAGGGGCCAGTTAATGACATTGGCACCTCTGATATATCTTGATCCAATGGCAACGTCAGCTCCGCCGAACGCACAGGCCTGGTATAACCTGAGGAGATCATCGGGATTATGTGAGAAATCACAATCCATTTCAAAGATAAACGCATACGTTCTTTCCAGCGCCCATTTGAAACCATGAATGTAGGCAGTTCCAAGTCCAAGCTTTCCATTTCTTTCTTCAAGGAATAATTTATCAGGAAATTCCGGGAAGAGGGATTTTACAATATCTGCTGTTCCATCGGGTGATCCATCGTCAATAATAAGAAGGTGAAAGTTGTGAGGAAGGGAAAAAACTTTCCGGATCATCCTGGCAATGTTCTCTTTCTCATTATAGGTTGGTATGATGATTATGCTGTCGCTCACCGGAAGAATCAGGGTTGGCTAAGATACAAAGAAAGAACTGTGCTGGAAACGTGGAATTCTGCTGAAAGGACGGCAGTAATCTGTCAGGATACCATCCGGCGGTGATAATTCAACTGTCCCAGGTGATACGAAAGGTGGGAAAGCAGGTGCATCAGGAAAAACTCCGTGATATGCGGCTTTCCGAGAATCACGAGCGGGTACTCCTTTGCCATTATGTCTTCTGACAGGTTTTTAATGGTATTTTGAACACTGCTCCTGGTTTCATTTATTATTTTCAATAAGTCTTCCCGTGAGAGGTCTTTTATACCAAATTCTGCGTCACGGTCGCGGACGTATCCGTCACCACCCAGCACTGCACCAAAAAAATACCTGAGATTACCACAAAGATGCAGGCACAGATTTCCTCCGCTGTTGGAAGTACCCGGCAGAATTTTCCATACGTCTGCATCATGGATGTATTCTTTTATTTCCTCTTCCAGCCGGATAAGCTCACGTACATAAAGATCATTCAGAGATTGAAGATGTACAGGCATCTGTTGGGGTTTTATGAAGCGTAGTGACGTTTTATAATCAAAGCGCACCAGTACGGATGGAGTCCACTACGGATGGATCCAGCAATGTGCTGGTATCACCCAGGTTGGAAGTTTCGCCTTCCGCAACTTTTTTCAAAATCCGACGCAATATTTTACCCGAGCGGGTTTTAGGCAAACCGCCCACCACCTGGATCTTATCAGGTTTTGCAATAGGACCAATCATCTTATTTACAACGGCAAGAATTTCTTCCTTCAGCAGTGAAATATCATGCTGGCTGTTGGTGCAGATGACAAAAGCATAAATGCCCTGTCCTTTGATGGGGTGAGGAAATCCTACTACGGCAGATTCCACGATGTCGGGATGCTGGTTGATTGCATTTTCCACTTCAGCGGTACCGATTCTGTGGCCCGAAACGTTGATCACATCATCCACACGGCCGGTAATGCGGTAATATCCGTTCTCGTCCCTTCTGCATCCATCACCGGTGAAATACAATTCCTTATAAGTGGCAAAATAATTTTGCCGGCATCTTTCATGATCACCGTATGTGGTTCTGATTACGGATGGCCAGGGAAAGCGGATGCATAAATTGCCCTCAACGCCGTTTCCCGTAATTTCCTTTCCATCGTGATTCACGAGTACCGGCTGAATACCGGGCAGGGGCAGGGTAGCAAAACCGGGTTTGACAGGAGTAATTCCTGCAAGCGGAGAAATCATAATACCCCCGGTTTCTGTTTGCCACCAGGTATCCACAATGGGACATTTCCCTTTCCCGATGTTTTCGTAATACCATTGCCAGGCTTCTTCATTGATAGGTTCACCCACCGTACCCAATACCCGGAGGGAATCCAGGGAATAGGGCCTGACATAGCCAAGGCCCTGTGCTTCCATGGAACGGATGGCAGTGGGAGCCGTATAGAAAATATTGACCTGGTGCTTGTCCACCACCTCCCAGAATCTTCCTGCATCGGGCCAGGTGGGTATGCCTTCAAACATAACGGTAGTGGCTCCACAAAGCAGCGGCCCGTAAATGATGTAGGAATGTCCTGTAACCCAGCCAATATCTGCCGTACACCAGTAAATATCCGGGCGTGTGGAATGGGCAGGTTCCAGGGGATACTGGAATACATTGGTAAAGGAATAGGCCATAAATACCATGTAACCGCCCACCGTATGCACAACACCTTTGGGTTTGCCGGTTGATCCGCTGGTGTACAGGATGAACAGCATATCTTCCGAGTCGGTTTCTGTTGCCGGACATTGGTTGGTTACCTTTTTCATTTCATCCTTCCAGAGTAGATCCCTGCCTTCCGTCAAACGGATATTGCAACCGGTTCGTTCCAGAACAATAATTTTCTTTACGGAAGGGCAGACCTCTACGGCCTCATCCACAATGTCTTTGATAGGAATTTCTTTTGCCCCTCTGAACGCGCCGTCGCTCGTAATTACTATTGAACAATCGCTGTCCTGGATCCTGTCAATGAGCGAATGAGCAGAGAAGCCTGCAAAAACCACCGAATGAATGGCGCCTATCCTGGCACAGGCGAGGATGGCGACAGCAGATTCGGGCACCATGGGCATATAGATGCAGATCCGGTCTCCCTTTTTTGCACCGTTACGGATCAGAACATTGGCAAACCGGCATACCTGGTCGTGGAGTTCAGCATAACTGATGTACCGGGTTTTATCCTTTTTAGTATCATTCGGCTCCCAAATGATGGCCGTTCTCTCTCCGTGTATATCAAGGTGCCTGTCCAGGCAGTTTTCCGTAATATTGAGTTTCCCACCCAAAAACCATTTCACCGAAGGTTGCGTGAAGTTCCATTCAAGAACCTTATCCCATTTTTTTCTCCACGTGAAATGTTTCGCCTTATCTTCCCAGAATGCTTCCGGGTCCGTGACGCTTTTCCTGTATTCTTCCTGATATTCTTCGAAAGTCTGAATTCTGAATGCCATAGAAAAGGGATTTTATCCTGCTAAGATACTATTCCATCCAGTTTTTTTTGATTATTGGGACTGTAATACGGGAATTTTCAGATATTTGATGTTTGCAACACATGTTCAGAAGCAGAAATTGTGTATTCTTTGCGGGGATAACGCTCCTGGCACTAAGTTCCTGCGAAAAGAATAATGACGATAACGACCATCACAACCCGGTAGGTTGTTCGGGGGTATTACCGGCACAGGTGACGTTTATGGTAAACGGAAGCCATTGGTGCTCTGATATGGGGGGCTTTGCCGATTTAGGTACAGATCTGACCATCCATGGTGAAAATCAAAACGGATCTACAATTAATATGGAGTTGAATGATCTCAGTACCGGTCCCCATGTTATCAATTCTTCGATAAACCATTTCATATATACCGATGCTGCCGCAAACGGGTTTGAATCCAACGACAGCAATCCCGGTTCATTGGTTATTGATTCGCACAATACATCAAACAATACCATCAAAGGGCATTTTACCGTGACCCTGAAAAGCCCGGTTACCGGCAATCTGACCCTGGGGTCGGGAGAATTTACGGCAGTATATACCGAATAAGGAATTGCAATCAGACAGTTTAACCATTCTTTTACTGGAAAAAAAGTTATTTATATGAAAGGTCCCGTTATTCATGGAGAGCTCCCGAAAAGCGCGATTTAATTACTCTAAAAATTTAAATATCATTGCCCATTATTAAACACGACATGAAATTATTTGTTAAGAATATTGAAAGTACGGTAAACGAGGCATTACTCGAGGCTATTTTTAAACAGTTTGGAGACGTTTTAAACACAAAGATTGTCTATGATCATATAACCTGGGAATCCAGAGGATTTGGCTTTGTTGAATTCCGGAAAAAGGAGGATGCCATGAAGGCCCTCGAAAACCTGAATGGAAAGGAACTGGTAGGGAAGAAACTGATTGTGACAGAGGCAACAGAGAAACGCTGAGTTTTATTAACACACGCATTCCTGTATCTTTGATCCGGATGAAAGAGCAGGAAATAAAACGCCTCCAGGCAAATTTCACCGGGATTTTTTTGTTCCTTTTTTTCTTATTCCCCGTATTGGCTTTTTCTCAGGATGGGAAAGTGTTTTCCCGGATGAAAGACACGGTTCTTTACAGTTTTACCCAACGTCCGAAATTCTTCCTGAATCTTACCAGTTATAATTCCTATATCAGCGGATCATTTGTCAATTTCACAGGGCTTAGGCTGGGGCTGAATTACAACAGGAGGGTTCGGTTCGGCATTGGATTCTATTCGCTCGACCGCAATTCGTATATCAGCCGGATTTCCGTGGTGGATGGAAAGAATAGTTATACGACAAACGGAGAATTGAAATTTGATTTTATTTCTGTTTCGACAGAATATACCTATTTCATCCGGTATCCGTGGCAATTTTCAATTCTACCTTTACAACTGGGAGTCGGACAGGCGAATTATCAGTATATCAGGCGCTCGGATACATCACGGGTCAATACCCCGCTTGAAACCGTCATCATTTATCATCCCGATCTGTATGCCCAGTTCAATATATTCAAATGGCTCGGATTGGGGGCGACCGTCGGTGGAAGGGTAACCCTGTATGCATCACAGAATGTCCGGGAGGATTTCAATTCATACACCTATTCCCTGGCAGTGAAGGTTTTTCTGGAAGAGTTGTACCATGCCTTGTTTCATCCCGTGAAAAACGATGAAGGAAGTGATACTTCCCATGAAGGAGAGGGTAATTAAATTACAAACTCAAAGATTCTCTTTTTCAAAGGATACTGTTGACTTAATACTTATTCTTCCCGGCGGGCTTATGCGGGATTCCATTATATTTGTACGGTCATGCTCAATCCCAATCTACACCCCTCAGGAACCGGCAGCCCTGCTGCTGAAAAGGAGGTGGACAAAGTACTCCGTCCCCAGGGATTTGATGAATTTGCCGGTCAGAAAAGTATTGTGGACAACCTCCTGGTGTTTGTAGAGGCTGCCAGATTACGCGATGAATCCCTGGACCACGTATTACTGCATGGACCTCCGGGTCTTGGAAAGACTACCCTTGCTTACATAATCGCCAACGAACTTGGGGTGAATGTGCGTGCCACCTCCGGCCCTGTACTCGATAAACCCGGTGATCTTGCAGGGTTGCTCACAGGCCTTGAACCAAACGATGTTTTATTCATTGATGAAATTCACCGCCTGAGCCCTGTTGTGGAAGAATACCTGTATTCTGCGATGGAGGATTTTAAAATTGACATAATGATAGAATCAGGTCCCAATGCACGTTCGGTTCAGATAAAAGTCAATCCTTTTACCCTTGTTGGCGCTACCACCCGTTCGGGACTGCTTACCGCGCCACTGAGAGCAAGATTTGGAATTACGTCAAGGCTTGAATACTACGACAGCAGCGTACTTGAAAAAATTGTGAAACGTTCGGCAGAAATATTGAAAATTGAAATCAGGGACAACGCAGCGTCTGAAATTGCCCGACGCAGCCGGGGTACACCAAGGATCGCCAATGCGCTCCTCAGAAGAGTTCGTGATTTTGCACAGATAAAAGGGAACGGTATTGTTGACGAGGAGATTTCAAAATATTCACTGGCTGCCCTCAATGTTGATCAGCACGGCCTTGACGAAATGGACAACCGGATTCTTGCCGTGATTATTGATAAATTCAGTGGTGGCCCTGTGGGAATTTCAACGATTGCTACGGCCGTCGGCGAAGAAGCTGGTACCATTGAAGAAGTATATGAGCCGTTTCTGATCCAGGAAGGTTATATTAAACGAACACCCAGGGGCAGGGAGGCCACTGAATCTGCTTATAAGCATTTTGGTAAAATCCCGCCAAAAGAAGAAGGTACTCTTTTTGGATGAGCCTTTCCGCCTGTTGTAATTTTATGCCTCCCTTTTCCGTGTTTCAATCTGAGAGTATTTTTGTGAAATACAGATTCAGTAAGGATTCCCCATTGCCTGAAATGTGAAATATCCGTATTTGCGGTACATTCAACGGATGATTTATTCCATGTTCAAAACAATTATACTACTTTCCGCACGTGATTTCCGGTATTTCCGGGACTTCAAAAATCCAAATGATAACAGTGCGAAATGAAAAAGATCATACCATACATATTGTTCCTGTGTTGTTCCCTGGATGCTTTTCCCCAAGTTCTGTTCCTGGAAACATTCGACAATATTCCGGGTGCTACCTCCGGTGGTCCGGGAACCTATTCATTTCCCAACGGATGGTTTTTGAGAAATGTTGATAATCTGACACCGAGGACGCCGGTTTCGTTTATTAATGATGCCTGGGAGCGGCGGGAAGACTTTAATTTAAATACAACGGATTCGGTGGCCATGAGTACTTCCTGGTACAATCCTGCCGGCAGTGCGGATGACTGGATGTGGACCCCTTTGATTGGTCCATTGGGTGCCGGTACGGTTCTTACCTGGGAGGCGATAGCACCGGATTCTTTACATCGCGACGGTTATGAGGTTCGGGTGATGCTGTCTTCTTCCGGTCCGCCTTCGGGATCTACCGGAGTTCTTGGGAATCAGGAACTGGGATCAACAGTTCTTTATTCCACGACTGCTGAGAATGCATACTGGACTTCCCGTTCGGCTTCACTTGGTGCATATACCGGACAATCTGTATATATCGGATTCAGGAATAATTCTGCGGATAAATACCTGTTGATGATTGATGATGTGAATGTCGCAGGTATCCCTGATTATGATGCTGCCCTTACATCGTCCGGACCATTGTCAGAATATACCATCCTTCCGTTGTGTATCCATCCATCCCTGAACTTCCCGTCCATAATAAGTAATACCGGAAACCGTATCGTTACAGGAGTTGAGCTGGTTGCTGAATTGATGGATTCTGCGGGTATTATTGTGTTTTCGGATACCGGATCCGTGATAGATTCCCTGGATGCCGGTGCTGACACGCTGTGGCGAACATTGCATAATTTCCAACCTCTGGTTACCGGAAGGTATCATGCACTGAATTCTGTAACCATCAATGAAACGGATGGAAATACATTGAATGATAGCTTATCGTCTGCGACCGTTACAATTTCTGATACGGTGTATGCAAGAGATAACGGATTAATGGACTCCTTCATGGGCATCGGCGCCGGAGAGCAGGGTTATCTGGGCAATCAGTTTGAAATCGGAGATACTGTCCGGTTTTCTTCCGGGTCTGTATTTTTGACCAATCAGCCGGCCGGGACAAAAATCAGCATGGCGCTTTTTCGTTTTGATCAGGGGAAACCTTCTTCTGTCGTCTGTTCGTTTCCGGCAGATTCCCTGATACAACCTTTTTCAGGCTGGCTCAATTATTATGTCCCCGATTCCACACCGGTAATTCTATATCCGGACACCTATTTACTTGCAGCAGTGGAAACAGACAGCATATTAAAAATTGGCACCTGCATGAATAATTTTACGGAGGGCAAAACCTGGGTCAACTGGCCGAGCAGTCCTATCGGGGACTGGGCCAATATAGAATCCTTCCCAACCCTGCAATTGCAGGTGTTCATGATCCGGATGAATGTGCACGATATCTGTGAAAATTTTATTGTTACAGTTGCTGCTGACACATCCGGCCCGGTTTGTGAAGGTACGCCTGTTACACTGACTGCTGCGGGGGCTGTGGATTACCTTTGGAATACGGGAAGTATAAACGATTCAATTACCATTATACCCGTAGTTACCAGTACATATACGGTTACCGGAACAGATACCATGGGCTGCAGCCTGAGCGTTTCCCTGACGGTTACGGTGAATCCTCTTCCCGTTGTTGTTGCAGGTACAAGTTCCGACACGGTTTGCGCTGGTAACCCTGTAACGCTTACCGGCAGCGGCGCTCAGACATACACCTGGTCAGACGGAGTGACGGACGGAATACCCTTTGTGCCGCTCGCCACTCAAACCTATGTAGTAACCGGTGACGACAGTTTCGGTTGCACCGGAACAGATTCGGTTCAGGTATTTGTGGATCCCTGCCTTGGAATCCCTTCAGCGGGGTCCGGTCCGGTTCTGATATCTATGTATCCCAATCCGGGGAATGGCAATTATTATTTTCGATGTAGGGAAGCGATAAATATTATGGTTTTTGATCTGACCGGCAAGCAGATGCTGAATATTAATTACACCCCCGGAGACCGGACTCTTGATTTATCCGCAATGCCTGCCGGAATATACCTGGTCAGTGTAAAAGGTAACCACAGAATGCAACACCTTCATCTTATTAAAGAATGATCAGGGGTTTCGTGAATCTGCTCCGGTGATTTTCTCCTTCCGGTAAAGAACATTACCGGTATTTTCCGATCCTGAAAATGGAATTTTAAAAACCGGATTTCCATCCGATGAATTAAATCATCCTTTTTTCTTATTTGTCAATTTCTTTTTTTGAATTTTGATATTCTTTTTTAATATGGCTTTCATCCTGTTCTCCTTTATCCTGAATTTTACAATCTGAGTTATTAGTGCATGAGGAATGGGTTGATCCAGTGGAAACTGAACAGCACCTTTCGAATTTTTGTACATTGAAATCTCAGTATAAAATTTCTTTATCCCTGAAGGAAGTGGATAAAAACCAATATGATTCCTGCAGGCCGCGACATACACGAGAATCCCATCATGATGAAAAGCAGGCATATTATAACTGATTGATTCCGTAGCACCCGGGGCTGCTGTCCGGATGGTATTCAATACAGAGGCAAGAATTTTCTGTGAGGCCGGAGGCTGTTCATGCAGGTATTCCTTTATGGAATTGTACGTTTTCATTTCGAAAGGTTCGTTTTGTTTTTTCAGGTGTTATTATCTTCTTTATTTTCCAGAAATACGTCCATGGGTCCTCTGCTGCTGTGTTCTTCAAGAAGCTTGATTATTACTGCAGCCCTGGTTCCATGCTCATGAATTTTATCCAGATTGCGCATCAGCATGTCAATACTTTGATTCCGGATATGATCATTTTTTTCCTCCTGAATTTCCTTCAACAGCTCGGTGGACATTTCAGAAAAGTTATTTACAAAATTCATAGGGTTTTGTATTTCATGGGCGAGACGTGAAGCCATTTCCCCAAATGCCGCAAGTTTTTCACTTTGAATCAGGGTTTGTTGGGCCTCTCTCAACTTTCTGTTTGCAATTCTCTGTTTTTTATAATTCCTGTAAACCAGGAACAATAATAAAATAGTAATGCTGATACCCAGTAAACTTCCATACGTAAATATTTTTTGCTTTTGCAACTTCAGTTCATTGATTTCTTCGGCTTTTGCAAATTGAATACTGTCGCCCACCTGCTTTTTTTCAAAATCATTAATCAACTGCATCTGGTGAATTTTTCCGGCATGATCTGCATTGTTTAATTCGGTTTCAATTTCATCAAATTTCAGCCGGGTCTGATAAGCATCATGAAAGCGGTTCATTTTTCTGTAAATATTTTCCAGGCCTTCATACGCTTCCTGAATCAGGTGTTTCTCACCTACCTGAAGTGCAAGATCCAACCCCTGCTTTGCAAAAAACAGGGCGCTGTTCAGTTTTCCCTGAATGGCATAAATCACGGCAATGTCATGACTGACTGCCGAGACCCCTCTTTTATCCTGAATAGAACGGGTGATTTCCAATGCGTTGAAATAATTTGAGAGTGCCTTTGGGTAATCGGAAAGGCGCATATACACAAACCCAATCAGGTCAATATTTCTTGCAATTCCCGAAATATTACCTGATTGCCGGTCAAGATCAAGTGCTTTTTGAAAATACAACAGCGCCATAGGATAATCAGGCATATCCGCATAATCATGTCCTATCCGGTTGTAAACTTCTGAAATACCTTCACGGTCTCCGGTTTCTTCAAAGAGGGATAACGACTTCTTGTGGTAGTAAAGAGCCTTTGTATTATCTTTCAGATACCAGAATACAATTCCCGTTTGGTTGTAAGCTCCTGCTATTCCTTTTTTGTAATCGGATTTTTCAGATAATATCAGAGAGCTGTCGGCATATTTCTTAGCCTCTGCATATTCGGCATATTTCCATTTTTCACGGCATATCTCAATCAGGATGTCTGCCTTTATGGAGTCAATCTGCGTATGGCGGTAAACCAACAGGAGGGAATCTGCTACCTGAGGGGAATCAGATGAAACACTGCCGCAAAGAAGGAGGCAGTACAGGAGGGAGAGTAACTTATTCAAATCTGTAGGGTAGCAGACTGAACTATTCTATTCGGATTTTCCCGTTCAACCGGGAAAATAACCTTCAGAGGTATTACAATATTATTCCCGTATTATTCTACGACTGACAATGGATCCCTGTTTTGGTTTTAACAGGAGGAAATAAATGCCTGATGCTAAAGTCCCCGGGTAAAGGGTGTATGTGGAACCCTGTAAATTGTTTTTTATTGTCTCTTTCCAGATTAACTGACCTGCAGGGTTTATCAGGGAAACTGAAGCACCTGACAGGTATGCATTTCGGAAGCTGATCGTAAAGTAATTTCGGAATGGATCCGGATAAACAGATTCTATTAGTGCGGATTCCCCTATGCCGGTTGCCTGGGACGGGGGATAACATGCATCACAAAAGGATCCCATAAGACCGGAACTGGTATTTGCATTCGTACCGAAAAAGATCCATGAATGTCCGTTTTGTGAAACACTTGCGGTAAAGCTGAGATAATTATTTATCCAGTTATAACCGGCAGCAGGCAGGCTGTCAATAAATACAGCATTCAGGAGACTTGTCGTATCTGAAGAATATACAACAGGGCTGAAGTTTCCATTGGCCCCGGTTCCATCACTCGCATAGGTAAATCTCAGCGAATAGGATTGCCCTGATACCAATGGTTGATTCAGTCGCATGGCAATTTTTTCGCCTCCTGTAGTCCATAAAGTACCACTTCCGGTAAATGCCGCCCTGCAACCTGGTTCTTTGTTTAAAGGTGGTGGCAGTAGAATATTGGCTGATGGCCATCCACCGGTCCATGAAGATCCGTTCCATTCGAGCAAATCCGCATCCAGACTGAAAAGATAATTACTGGAAAATGTTGTGGTTCCCGGAGCACAGGAAATAAGACAAGAATCCATCAGAAAGGTCTGAGCCCCTACGGGGAGCACGCCTACAAGGATATTGAAATATATAAAAATATAAAGCCGTTGGTTGGATTTCATCTTTTGATTTCCCGAAAGGTAATAAAAAAGCTACAACATCAAGGGAGTTTTGGGAAGAAGTACATACTACAGGTTTCATAAGAAAGCGGAAAAGTCACCTATGACTTTCGATTCTGTAGCGGATAATATTACCCCAATAATCAAGAATCACTGTATTATATTCTGATGCAATCAGATTTTTTATGGATTCCTGATTTGTAATAACCGTAGTATGTACCGGAGGGTTTTTGAAGTCTGCGAACCCGGTAACTATTCCTTTTTCCCTGAGCCGGAGGATATAGGGCATCAGATGTGTATTCACGCCATCGAACAGGATGTATACCTGATTCATATTCTGTTTTCCGTGGAGGGCTTCCCGCAGGTAATATGAAATTTCATAATACTCTTTTTCTGCAGGTAATTCCTGAGGGTCATAGGTTGCCATCGTAATTTTCTGTATTGGAGTTATAAAAATGAAATAGAGAAAAATACCCGGAATAATATTATACGAGAAGGATTGTTGCAACTGACGGTTTTCCGTGAGGAATTGGAATACAAAATAAATGACAATTGCCGCAAGCATGCTTATAACAGGGTAAAGCGGAGCAGCGTACCAGATGATTTTCGTTTGAGCCAGGGAAATGAGCACAAAATACACAACCATCAGAATCACTAATAATAGTGAAATTCGCTTCAATCGCTGGTCTTTCATAAAAAAGGCACACAGAATACCGGCAGGAATTAATACGTACCACGGTGCAAACGACTCACCTGTCAGGGCATCGTAATAAAACCAAAAATCTCCCTGGTGATTTTCAATGGTATTAAGAAACCTGTTGCCCAATTCATTTTGAAAAACTGCAGATAAATATCCGGGATTTTGAGATTCCCTGAGTAAGTAGTATCCTGCAATAACCAGGGCTAATCCGGAAAGGCCGGCATAAAAATGCCTGTTCAGGACAAGCATACCGGTTTTTCTTCTGATGATTGTATAAATGGCAAGGGAAGGCACGAAAAAAAATCCCGCAACTCCTTTGGTAAGGATGGCCAGGGTGGTACCGGCAAAGAACAGGTACAGGTTTTTTTTATGCCCTGATTCTGTAAACAGGTAAAAGTGGAGGCAACTGAAAAAAAGAAAAAAGGTTAAGAGACAATCATAATCGCCGGTGCGTGATACATGATCCTGCACATAACCGGTGGATGTCATTAGAATTATCGCAGAAATAATACCCAGCCAGGGTTTTTCGAGATACCTGGCGCTGAACCATAGAAGCAATATACAGGTGAATAAGGCAGCCAGTGCCGAGGGAATGCGAAATGCTGTTTCATTCAATCCAAATAACTTCATGGACAATACCTGCATCCAGATAAGCAAAGGCGGCTTTGTGTTCCACATATCAGGCTGGCCTTCAAAATGA
>JADZBN010000175.1 GCA_020852075.1 Bacteroidia bacterium | reverse complement strand
GCCTCTGATAAAGTAAAAGGAACCAAAAAACAGGAAGTTATAGAAAAGATCTCCCAGAATTTGGTTTTTCAAAAAAGGCAGACCGTTGGTATAACTTTGCAGCGTTCCATTTATTGTAATGGGATAAAGGCTAAGATCGGAATACCATACGGGCCGGTTGGTTACCAGGAAAAATACCACGGATGAAATAACCGAAAGGAGTCCGGTTCTAAGGGGCTGTGAAGCAGCGCCGAATTTTTCGCCAAGGAAAACCGTAAAGGCAAAACACGCATACACGGGGAGCATACTGAAATGAAAGCCAATGATCCAGTCGCTGATAAATAATACGATAAAAGGCAGCAGGTATGCGATCCTGTTTTTTTTCAGTAAGGTTCCTGAAAACAAAGCCAGGGCTCCGATGGCGGTGAAGTTGTAGGGATGTGGAATAAACCTGCTTATACCAGCTACAATTAATAAAACCAGGATCCATCCTGTGTTTTTCATGGAAATTATCTCTGTTGATTTCATGGCTGCCTGTTTGAGTAACAAAAGTACGGATTATTGTCCTTGATTTCGAAAGAAATACTGCAATTTCAAATAAACGCCGCGTCCCCTGCAACGGAATCCGTTGATCTCTGAATACCTGGTGTCAAAAATATTTTCCATGCGAGTAGAAACTTGCAGATTTTTAGTCAGTTGACAAGTACCCTGTAAATCCGTAAGGGTGTAGTCTCTGACTGCAACCGGTGAGAGGGAACCGAAGGGGCCGTTGGTAATGTCATAGAATACATCATCCCTGGAGCCTGAATACCGTATGGTAATTCCTGCAGACCATTTTCCCTGCTGCCGGTATTGCAGTTCTGCAAACGCAGTTGATGGCCTTCTGATGAGACCGTAAACCCTGCTGGATGAAGTGAGGAACTCCCCTGTATTGTAAAGCTGAATGGTATTCCCGCCAGCCTGGTCCTTCAACAAAAGTGAATAGTTGTAATCCAGGTATCCGTTTATCAGGCTAATGGTTCCCCGGAAGTGCCAATGTTTTGTAAGCTCCGAAATAATGCTGATTTCACCTCCATAAGAAGTTTGCTTACCGGCATTGATGTATCTGTCGCCACGGTAATCGTCACGGTTAAAGTCGGTACCAATCTCACCTTCGGGAATTGCAGGATTCCAGAGGTATGCATATTCAATCTGATTGTCATTTACATTTTTAAAAAGGGAAATGGTAAATAAACTTGATTCAGACAGGGTTGATTTTAATCCGAACTCAAACGATTGTGCGTATTCCGGTTTCAGCATCCGGTTTCCCCTCGTGAGCCCGGTGGTATAATTTGCATCCCAGGTGTAATACTTTTCCGGGGCATACAGTTGGTAAAGAGATGGAGAATTAAAACCGGTACTATAACAAAAATACAATAAGGATTTTTCTCCAAGTTTTAATGAGGGGTTTATTTCAAACGTAATTTTATCACCAGAAATACTGTGTTGTGTGAACCGGATGGATCCAGTAAGTTGAAATCGTTCCAATCCGTCAGCGAAAAACGATCCTGGAATTTCTGCCTGAACATATCCGGCAACGGTTTCTGCGTGCGGGCGGATACTGTCGAGGCTGGAATGTATGACAAGAATAAAGGGCGGGAATGCTGCGCTGTAAAGGAAATTATCCTGTCGCATTTTTTCCAGGGTGAAGGAAGCGCCCCCCAGCAATTGAATTTTTCCGGGGATCCAGATAATGTTGACATCTGCATTCGCTGATTGACCCTTGTAATGATCTTCGGTAAATTGGTGATCGGTGGTTCCATCCGCTGAAACAATGGATGAATCGTTTACGGCATGCCGGCCGGATTCGGAGTATCCTCCTGAAACATTCAGGGCAAGTGAAGGAACCGGTTTATATTCGATGCTTCCGGTGTAGAGGGAACGGTTAAAGTCCAGGGTATAATTGTCATCGTCTGTAAATGCCGCCTTGTCAATGTCTGTATTCATAATGGTTCGTTCAAACGCAACATGTGTTTTCACCTTGTTACCGGAATATCCTGCCTGAAAGGTTGCATTGGTCTTCCTCCAGTTATCCCTGTCTCGGTTTTTAAAAATATTCGGATCTGACACTGTATCGAGTGTTGCATCAATACCCTTGGTTGAGGTGTGGTCAACAATTGCAGAAATATAAATGCCGTTTTTCCAGTCATAGGACAGGGTGGCAAAGGGATTTATAGTACCTGCTGATTTTCCGAATATTCCACCCGTCAGGGATGTTTCTCCGGACCATCCCGGCTGCAGTGGTCTTTTGGTTGTAATTCTGATTACACCACCGATGGCAGAGGAACCGTAGAGTGAACTGTGGCAGCCCCTGATGATTTCAATACGTTCAATGGAGGAGACAGGAATTTCCGCAAGGTCAGGCGCGTTATTTACGCTGGATACATCGCTGATCCTTACACCGTCAAGAAAGACTGCGGTCTGATTGCTGTTAGCACCCCGGATAAAAACACTTTCTGTTGCACCGGGTGTCTGGCCTTCACCAGCCACAGTAATCCCGGGAAGTGTTGCAATCAACTCGCCCAGGGTAGTACATGTATTCTTATCCAGGTCTTCACGGGTTATGACGGATACGGATCTTCCCGTTCCGGCAAGGTCTTTCTCTGTTCTGGTGGCTACCACGGAAACCTCTTTCAGATTCACTGTCATGGAATCGGGGGGAAGAGCGGATGTCCTGATGAAGGACAAGCAGATGATTATTGCAAATGTGTTCCCATGGAACCGGTTCATGTGTTTCTCCCTGATCATGATGAAGAATATTAAAAGATAAGGAGTAAAATGCGGGAAGGCGGACAGGACTGACCTGGATCTTCTGGCTTTTTACCCGAAAGCATGTTGGTATTCACCGGCGGCAGGTCTTCTGACTTACTCCATTTACCGGTTCCTTCCCGTTCGTCATGAACAGTGGTGCAAATAACCGGAGTCGTGTAGAGCTTACAGCAGCGGGAACTGTTCACGATTTACACGTGATTCCCTTTTAACCCGGTTGCCCGGGATCCGACAGCGTGACAAATATAAAACAAAAATGCTTCAGGTATCAATATTTATAAAAGGATTTCTTTTTTTCCAGTCTTCTCCCATTTTTTTCTGAAAATATTTCGTCATAACTCCAAGAAGCAATGCAGTAATCCGGTTCCCTGTCCAGATGAAGTCATTAAACCTGACCGGAATACCTCCTGTAACGGCTTTTGCTGTACGGGCGGTCCTTCCCATTTCCAGAAATCTCTTTCCTGACTTGATGGAACATTCAACGGCATCAAAAAGGAGGTTAAAGTACAGATTGAATGTGTGATTAAAGGAATAATTAATCCCAATATAATGGATTTCAAGTTTTTCCGGATGATATATGTACGATGCAAAAGCGATCAGTTCATCCTGATGATAATACCCCCTCATCCTGAAATCCGGACCCAAGGCACGAAACATCTCTCTGAAATAATTTTCGTCAATAATTCCAATACGTACCGTCTGACGCATTGCAACCTGCAAAAAAAGATTCCGGATATTCGAACTGAGGTTTTCAAATTCTGCTTCGGTGATTTCTTTGCGTTCCAATCCCCGCCCTGAATCCCTTATTTTACGTGCCCTCTTACGGTAATTTTTACGCAGATCAGCAGCATAATCTTCAAAATCTTTCCATTGTTTCCTTATTTGCATCTGCATGGTTAAATCCGGATAGAAAATTTTCCAGCCGCTGTCTGGAAAGTCTTCCCGCGTGAATTCCTCCGGAAGATCTTTCATTACAAGAATATCGGCCCTACGGCGTTTTGCAAAATCTGACATTTCCCTTATGAGATTCCTTCTGTTCATAAAGTTGTTGCCTGATGATATGGCACAAAAATCAACAGCAAAGATGTTCCCGCATATCAATATTCTGAATGAACGGAAAGTTAGAATGAG
>JADZBN010000174.1 GCA_020852075.1 Bacteroidia bacterium | reverse complement strand
TGCCTGATGATGATCCCTTGTGTTTTTTCATCCGGAACGGTCAGCGCCCAGGAAGTGTACGTTCATATTTCCCATTCAGATATCTATGATTTTCTGGATGAGCTCGCCAATGCAGGTATAATTGAAATCAATTCGGCGGTGAAACCCTATTCACGGATCTATATTGCCAAACGCCTGGATGAAGCATCCCGGGAGCTGAAAGATCTGAATAAACGGCAGCAGCAGGAACTTGATTTTTACCTGAAAGATTACGGAAAGGAACTGCACGCAGACCGGAATTTTGACCGCCGAAAGGACCTGTTTTACTACAAGGACAGCCTGTTCACTTTTACCTTCAATCCCATTCTGGGACTGAGGTATTCCGTAAATGACTCGGGAAGTTTTTACCACCGGTGGAGCGGTGCAGAGGCATGGGCCTATGCCGGCGCGCATTTTGGATTTTATGCAAGCCTCCGGGATAACCATGAAAGTAAAATCCTGAGCGATCCCTCATGGCTTAACCGGGAAGAGGCCATGAACTATAAACCGGATACAAAGGGTGGGGGAGACTATGACGAAGTCCGTGGAGGCATCAGTTATGCCTGGAACTGGGGGAGTGTGGCGCTGGTGAAAGACCATACGGAGTGGGGAGATAATTACCACGGCTCCAACATACTTTCGGGACACAACCCGAGCTATACATTTCTTAAACTGCACATGAACCCTGTCCGGTGGTTTGACTTCAATTACATCCACGGCTGGCTGGTATCGGATGTCATTGACAGTTCCAGAACCTACTCCATAGGGCAAAGCAACCGCATCGTATTTCAACCCAAGTTTATCGCAGCAAACCTGTTTACCTTCATCCCCTGGAAGAGGTTGCAGCTTTCCGTCGGTAATTCCATCATTTACAGCGACCAGAATGTACATCCGGCCTACCTGATTCCGTTTTTGTTTTACAAAAGTGTAGATCACAGTCTGAGTTCTTCCGGAAGTAATTTCCTGGGTCAGAATTCCCAGTTGTTTTTTAACATCAGTTCCCGGAACATAAAAAATGTACACCTGTATTCCAGTTTGTTCGTGGATGAGGTAGCGCTGGGAAGAGCGCTTAAACCTAAGGAGCAAACCAATTTTATTTCTTTTAAAGCCGGTGTCCGGCTGAGTAATTTTTTGCTTGACAATGCATTCTTAACTGCGGAATATACGCAGACCAATCCCATTACTTACCGCCATTACCTGATCTCCGCCACCTACGCCACTTCAGATTATAACCTGGGCCACTACCTCGGCGACAACAGCCGGGAAGTGTATCTTTCCATCGGATACAAACCGCTGAGTAAACTGATGGTGGATGCCTGGTGGATGCTTGCGCAAAAAGGATATGAATACAAATACAACGGCATTTCCGGAGATCCCTCCGGCAACGGAAAAGGACTGCCCCTGCTCAGCCGTGTGTACTGGCAGGATACAGAAGCCGGGATTAAGGCAAGATATCAGTGGATACACGACGTTTGGGTGGTTGCATCTTTCACCCGTTCCGATATTCATGGCATGATGGAAAATGAATACACCATGCCCTGGATGATCGGGAAACAAAATACGATCACGTTCGGAGTGAATCTGGGCTTCTGAAAAAGTATTCAAATACCAGTATTGAAAAAATGCAGAAGGTTGAAAGGCAAAAAATAGTACAAGGATCTATATGAAAAAGTAAAATTAGAGGAAACCGCGATGAAGGAGTATCCAAAATTCATTTAAGTAACTGATAACAAAGAAATAAAACACAAAATGGCTGAAAATATTCACCAACATTGTCCGTCAATTCGCCAAATTGTTAAGAAAAACAGCCCTAATATTTTGCTTGTTATGTAAAATCTTCCTAATATTCGAATTCAATCATGGCTGCGAAATCGTGATGAGGTAAGGATTTGCGGGACTTTGGAGAAAAAAGCGATCGTAGTTTGTAGCTGAATAACAGGAATCTGCAGTCTTCACATCAACAAGGGCAGTGATAAAGTAAAAAGTAAATTGTAAGAAAAGAGTATTTGCCATCTGCGTGAAACACTACCCACACACATACGGTTGTATGAATGATCCGGTATCGGGCATTGCGGGTGTTGTATGCACTGCGATGCTTTTTTTGTTTGTGAAAAATCCAACATATCAGGGTACCCCCCATATAACACAACTTCAACATTCAAACAATTCATAATCTCAACTCAAACCAACATGGAAAACAACAACTACCTTACCAGAAGTTTCAGGAGTTGGTATGCATGTCTGATGGTTTCAGTGCTGTTCCTTGCATCAACGGGAACGCATGCCCAGACCATTACCAATTATGCATTCTCTTCGGACAGTTTAGGAACCTTTACGCCCATCAGCGGAGGGACCAATGTTCCTGCAGTGCAGGCAGATGACGCGAATAGCGCTTCGCTGCCGATTGGTTTTACCTTTTATTACATGGGATTGCCCTATACCTCGGTTAGCGCTTGCTCCAACGGATTCATTTACCTCGGTACCGGGAGCTTTAACGCATTGACGAATGACCTTACCAACTCCGGAGGCACATCCAGACCTATCCTGGCTCCCCTTTGGGACGATGAAAACGGTGCAGGAGCCCTGCCGGCCGGCGTTGCCAGTTATATCACCACCGGTTCTCCAGGTTCCCGCGTCTTTACCTTTGAATGGCTCAACTGGAGATGGTACTATACGGCCAGTGTTGCCACCATTTCTTACCAGTGTAAACTGTATGAAGCTACCGGTGCGGTGCAGTTTGTTTACCGGAACGATGCAGCATCAACACCCGGTTCGGCAACCATCGGGATTTCCGCTTTTGGTACCGGCTCAGGTAATTTCCTGTCCTTGGGAAGCAGCGGAACCAATCCTTCTGTGAGTTCCACCACCGAAACCACGACCATTACCGGCAACCCGGTTTCAGGTCAGACCTATACCTTTACACCTCCCCAGACTCCTCCGGCAGCACCGGACAGCCTATACTTTACTTCGGTAACAACGAATTCTATGACCGTAGGCTGGAAAGATAATTCCACGGATGAGACCAACTTCCAGGTATTCATCTCCACCGACGGCATCAATTATACCCCCGCGTCCTCGCTGACTTCCACCTCGGTGGCCACTACGGGTACCCTTTACAGCGCCAACCTGACAGGATTATTCCCGGGTACTACCTATTATGTACAGGTATTTTCGAATACCGAAGGCGTTCTCTCGTCAGCCCTTTCCGGCAGCCAGGCTACCGTGAACGTGGTTCCCATCTGCGGTACCTTCACGGTGAGCAACCTGCTTACCACCGACATCGGCCTGAGTCAGTTTGCCAGCCTTGCTGATGCAGCTTCCTATCTTTCACAAAATGGAACCTGCGGCGCCTTAACCCTTAATGTAGCGGCAGGACATACCGAAACGGCCCCTGCCAACGGAATTTCTTTCAGTTTCTGCTCATTTCCGGATAGTTTGAGACCCGGCGCTTCCAGTCCCCTGATCATTCAGAAATCCGGTGCCGGCGCCAATCCGCTGATTACCGCATTTACCCCCGGTGTTACCACGACCGTGGACGGAATTTTTAAATTGGTAGGTGCCGATTACGTTACCATTGACGGCATTGACCTTCAGGAAAATGCTGCCAATACAACGGCCACAGCCCAGATGGAATGGGGTTATGCCCTGCTTAAATGCAGCGGCAACGACGGATCCAATTACAATACCATAAAGAATTGCGTGGTAACCCTGAATAAAGCCAATACCGGCTCGAAAGCCATTTACAGCGGTAACCATACCGCGGCCAATACGACAGCCTTAACCTATACCGGCCTTGCCGGAACGGAAGATGCTGCCCGGAACGGACATAATACTTTTTACGGTAATACCCTTCAGAATACCGCTTATGGTATTAACCTGAACGGAAATACCGCGCTAAGTCCCAACGGAAACAACGTATCGCTGAACGATACCCTGAACC
>JADZBN010000173.1 GCA_020852075.1 Bacteroidia bacterium | reverse complement strand
TCATAAATTTATATATCGTATGCAGAAGCACGGTAAGCAGGATTATAAATGCGCCATAATAAAATCCACGGTTGAGTATTTTTCCTTCCCCGGCAAAGAGTACGGCCAGAATGATCCCATATACCGGTTCAAGATTTAATGCAAGTCCCATGGTAAATGCTGAAACCTTTCGTAATGCCTGTAAGGAAAGTATCCACGTTAGCACTGTACATACCACCGATAATATAAGAAGATACCCAATATCCTGCAAATCAGGAATCCAGTTTCCACTGGTTTGAATTGCCATATATAGAGGGAACAGTAATGTCAGGCCGAGCCAGCCACTACCCAATTCAATAAAACTGATGGTCAGTGGATCGTAACTGGATGTAATTCTTTTATTGAATACAGAAAAGGTGGCGCTAAGCATGGCACTGATTAAACCAACGACAATACCCGCGGCTGCTCCTGAATCCGAATGATATATTGTCGAAATTCCAATTATTGCCAGAGCGCTGAAAAGAATTTCCACATAATCAAACTTTGCTTTGTTGACAATAGGTTCAAGAATGCTGGCGAATAATGCAATGGAGGAAAGGCAGGCCATAGCAATACTGATGCTTGCCAGTTTTATGGAACCATAAAATGTTATCCAGTGAAGCATTACAAGCATGCCGATCCCTGATATCTGTAAAAATTCCCTTATGGAAATCCGTGGCAATTTGCTAGTTCTGAAAATGATAATCCCGATAACCAAAAAACTCAGTAGCATTCTGTACCAGACCAGAGTGCCTTCATTCAGGCTTATCAGCTTTCCTAACAAGCCGGTAAATCCCCATAGAAAAATGGCAGTATGAAGTTTTAGATATGCTGTTCGCAACCCGGTATCCATTGCTTGATTTTTCTTTTTATCAGAGATGGTACTTTTATTCAGAGCTTTAACAGTGCATTGTACAACTCAACCAACGGGAGTCCCATGACATTAAAATAACTTCCAGTTACAGATGCAATCATGGGAACATGGCCGCCAGCTCTTACTGATAACGAATTATTATACAAATCAACCCAGCCGTATTTTATTAGAAACTCCCTTTCTTCTTTTGAGCATGGATCCGTGCCTTCGGTTAGACATTCCTGGGCACCATACGAGCCTGCTTTGTCAAATGGCTTGTAACGGTCAATATATGTTTCAATAAGCGGATCACTTAAATTTAAAAACTGAACAGTACTTCGTACAACAAAATTGATATTACGGTCACCTGACAGAATACATACACCGGTATATACCTCGTGAGACCTTCCCGAAAGTGATCTGAGCATGCTGACTGCTTCTGCTTTGTTTCCAGGCTTGTTTAATATCATGTTATCCAGGGAAACAATCGTATCAGCGGTTATCAGTACATCACTTTTCTGAAGTTTGTCTTTCAATGCTTCTGCCTTTGTTTTTGCAACAAAGAGTGCAATATCGCCACCCTGAAGAGAATCGGGGTAAATTTCTTCCGCATTACTTACCATCACGTTTGGATGCAAACCGATTCCTGTAAGCAACTGAAGTCTCCGCGGAGAGCCTGATCCTAATACAATGTTTATTTTGGCCGGATCCATAATTAGCAATTGATGTGTAGGCCGTTATGGGATGAATACATATTCATTTATCGCAGAAAATAGTAATAAAATGGTATCACGGACAATATCCCCGCCAACAAGGTTAGTTTGATAAAGTTGCTTGTAAAACTGTAGTCTTTCTTCTCCTTTGCGGTTGAAACAAGGTAAGCAATGGCTGCTACAGGAATTTCAAAGATGGCAACCAGGTACCAGAAATTTATCACATTATTTGTATAAAAAAGCAAATGAAGAATATATGCAGTAAACAGGCCTGATCCTGTCAGGATAATGTATAAAACGCTTCGGGTGGCTGTAATACCGTACCGTACCGGAAAGGTTTTGAATTGACTGCGTTCGTCACCATCAACGTCCTCGATATCTTTTACAATTTCCCTGCACAGGGATAAAAGAAATGAAAAAATTCCAAAAACAAGCGTATAGAAAATATTCGGATAAAAGGAAGGTTCATACAGCGCAGGAATGACGGGTACCAGCCCGCTGAGTACCGCTATGAGAACATTTCCCGATAAGGGAAGCCGTTTGTATTGTGTTGCATACATCCAGAGGGACGCTGCAGAAAATATAAATACAACACCCATGATGGGTTTTCCGGCATGTATGGCAAGATACATCCCCAAAATAATCCCAATAGCATTCAGCAGGTAGTAAATACCCCTGGCCATTCCTTCGGTTATTTTCCTGCCAATCTGATTTTTACCCGGTTTATTAATTTCATCCGTATGGACATCGTAAATGTCGTTGATAAGGTATCCTGCAGCAGCAATGAGCAAAGAAGCAATCACCAGAAGAAGAAAGTGCCATTTATCCGAATGCACAGGATATTCTCCGGTAATAATTGCTTCGGTTCTGAATGCAGGAAGGATCAGGAAATACCTGATCAGAAACATGCACAGGGCCATCATAAAAAGATTTAATACCCTGAATGTTTTGAATAAGGCGATAATCATCAGAAAGTGGAATGTATGAATCAGGAATGGGTATGCCAGTTATTCTGCAGCCGCATTACCTGTTCAATAATGTCCCTGGCACAGCCTCCGCCACCTGAAACAGGAGATATGTAGTTACAAATGGCCTTGATTTCAGGAGCAGCATCAGATGGACAGGTGCGAATTCCTGCAATCTGCATGGCATCATAATCCGGCAAGTCATCACCCATATAAATGATTTGTTCGGGGCTTAGATTGTTTTCTTCCATCAACTCCAGAAGTTTTTCTTTTTTGTCCCGGATGCCTGAATGAATTTCTTTGATTCCAAGTTGTTCAAGCCGTATCCTGACACTTTCTGAATTCCCTCCTGTAATAATTATCACCTTGTAGCCGCTGTTAACCGCTGCCTGAAGGGCAAATCCATCCCTGATATTCATTTTTCTTATCTGGTCACCCTGCATAACCATGAGGGATCCGTCTGTCAAAACTCCGTCAACGTCAAAAACAAAACAGGTGATTGAATGGAGTGATTCTTTGAAATTCTGCTTCATGATACAATTCATTTAACGTGTCAGAGCCTGGGCCCCTGAAGATTTTCAATGCTGTCAGTTAGTAGCTGGTAAATAGCCCTTAAGCCCGGATGTTTTTGCAGCAATTCAAGATGTTTCTCAATGACAGGCGTGTCACCCCGGATGGCTGGTCCTGTCTGCATCAATTTAGGGTCGTGTTTCTGAACCTTAAGCGCTGTTTCAAGAAATAAGGGCCGGATGAGGTCAGTGTTCAATTGATGTTCTTCAAGAAGTTTTGATGCAAGTGTAAATAAATGATTTGAGAAATTATTTGTCAAAACCGCGGCAAGATGCAATATCAGCCGTTGTGATGAACTGACACAATAAATATGACGGCTCAGAGAGCCCGCCAGTCGTTCAAGTTTTTTTTGAAGCCTGGGTTGGGTTGCTTCAATGCATAAAGGAATCTTCCTGAGGGTTAATTTTCTTTTGACAGAAAATGTCTGAACCGGGTAAAGCACTCCTGCATTGGTGAATTTTTCGGAAAGGACTTTAAGTGGAATGGAACCGGAGGTATGAATTGCAATACGATCTCTGTAAGGTATCTTTCCGGCAACTTCATCAATCGAACTGTCATTTACGGCAATCAGATACAAATCTGCTTTTAGAATCCTGTTGGGTAAAATATCAGAATAGGGACACTGTAACTTTTTCGAAAGCCAGGAACCGGATGTTGCATTGCGTGATATTACCTGAATGATTTTATGACCCCCGGCGGCCAGACCGGTACCCAGATGTGTGGCAACATTTCCTGACCCTGCAATTACAATTTTCATGACCTTGGGTTGATTTCAGGCGGACTTTTTCAGGTTTCGTATTCTTTTTCTAACCGCTACCAGTGATCCGATAATCATCAGGATGCAGCCTGTCCACAGAAGGTTTATTCCCGGGAAAATGATGGCTTTCATGATGATGAATTCTTTTTTGTTTTCCTTCTTTTCGCTGACCGCTATTGTAATTTTACCTGTTTCAGGATTAATTTTTTTAAAAGTGAATTTCAACCCCAGCGGATTTACCTCCGCATCCTGTGTGAAAATAGTATAATTATGAATGATAAACAGAGGTGCTGCCTCATATATTTTACGGTTGATATCTTCCACCTTCAGTCGCGCTGCGACAGCTATATCTCCCGGATCCAGGTGCAATGAGTCTGATTTTGTTTTGTTTTCCAGGGATTCAAAAATGACGAAGCTGTTGCTGGTTACAATGGTATCTCCCTGTCCGACCTCAACATCTTTTGCAGTCTGGTAATCATCGCTGTCCTTCCCGGATTTTTCTTCAAGTTCAGCATAGGTAATATGGGTATAAATATCCCGCGACAGGAAATGCCGGGTTGCAGGTTCAGAAACATTCCCCATTCTTTCATTGAGTTGGACCAGAGGCTTTAGCTCAAATGCCTTGATTTTCCTTCCTGTTGCAGGATCTGAAGTAAAATACTCGATGGTATAATAAACATTCACCCCTTGTTTTTCATTTCCCTTATAAGTTACAAAGTACTTACCCATGGGCAGGGTATCTGATTTTTCCTCAATCATGATATTTTCCTTATTGGGAAAATCCTTGCCAAGGTTAATGTTTTTTACATTACGGGAGATAACATCTTTTTTATAATTGGAAATCAATGCCCCGCATAATATCAGGCCGATTCCCATGTGCGCGATGGAAGCTCCGGATGATGACCATTTACCTTTCAGGGTTTTTACCAGGTAATCCAGATTACCAAGTACTGCAAAAAGGGAGGCAAAGAGTAAGGCAAAATATTGGGGTGGAAATTTCCCGAGTACTAAAATTGATGCACTGCTGATAATTAATGCAAGCAATAAAGGCAGTGCAAGCTTTTTGAGTACCAGTCTCCAGTCTGATTTTCTGTAACGGAAAAACTGCCCCGCTCCAATCAGGAGTGAAATAATGATTGCCACAGGAACCTGCCAGCGGTTGTAATGGTCAATGGGATCAGCAGGCGGTGCCATTTTAGAACCGAATAATTTATTGATAACGGGCGTGGAGGTGGTGAAGGTAATCTGCATGGCGCCAATGACAAGGACAAGCATACCCATAAACATCCAAAACTCACGCGATGTTATATCCTCGTCCTCATTTTTTGTTATTAGTCCCTTGCGAAAACGGATCATCAGGACGGCAGCGAGAACCAGAAAAAAGAGCATATATACCACCAGTTGCCCCGACATTCCGAGATCGGTAAACGCATGTACGGAGGCTTCTCCCAGGATTCCGCTTCGTGTGAGGAAAGTGGAATAGAGGACAAGGAAAAAGGTAACTGTCGCAAGGATATATGCGGAAAGCAGGGATCGCTGGCGATGTTTGTAAATAAGCATTACATGGCCTAATCCGGCAAGGGTCATCCAGGGAACAAGGGACGCATTCTCTACAGGGTCCCATGCCCAGAATCCTCCAAAACTCAGGCTTTCATAGGCCCAGGCCGCTCCCATCAGGATCCCTGCTCCAAGAATCATTATCCCAAAGAATGTCCAGGGCAGTGCAGGGACTATCCATTCAGCGAATTTTCTTCTGACAAGTCCTGCCAGTGAAAATGCAAAGGGGACCACGGTTGCTGCAAAGCCAAGAAAAAGTGTTGGCGGATGAATCGTCATCCAGTAATTCTGAAGGAGGGGATTTAAGCCGCGGCCGTCTTTGATGCGGCTCAGATAATCAGGAAGCTGAATGAAAGGCAGGTTGGCAAAATCAGGATGTTCCCTTAATAATTCAAACGGGTTGCTGCCGATTTTATGACCGAGGATCACCACTCCCAACACCATGGATGCAAGGAATACCTGGACCATGGTAATGAATAACATTACCGCATTTTCCCATACACCCGCCGTAAATATAATAACCCAGGAAAGTGCTATGTGCCAGAACATCCACAATAGAAAACTTCCTTCCTGTCCTTCCCAGAAACAGGCGAGGATATACCTGAGCGGCATCTCCGTATTACTGTGTTCCCAGACGTAATAATATTCGAAACGATGATTCAGTATAAGGTAAAAAAGCAATCCAAAAATTCCAATTATGGAAATGGAGTGAATCAAAAAAGCACTTCTTGCCAGCTTCTGCCAGGATTTTGTACCTGTTCTGACAGCAGCCAAATAGCTGACCATAGAAAGCAGTGAAAAGGTAAATGCAAAAATAATCAGCAGATTTCCCGCTTTACCCCAGAAAAGCTGCTCTCCGATATAAGATATGTTCATCCTTTGGAAGTGATGCCTTCGCCCTATTACCGCTGTGATGTGACTGATTTCATATCCTCCCTGGGATTGGTGTATTTGGAAGGACATTTCATTAAAAGATCAGAGGCGATAAATTTTTCCCCATCCATTTTACCCACTACAACTATTTGTTCTGATTTTTC
>JADZBN010000172.1 GCA_020852075.1 Bacteroidia bacterium | reverse complement strand
TGAATGGTTTTAGCCTTCAAAGCGAACAGCTTTTTGCATCAAATCCAATACCCCGACGGGGGTCAATATTGCCGGAATGTCACCTCCGGGGAGGGGTCAATATTGCCGGAATGTCAGTTCTCAATAGCGGCGGGTCAATATGGCCGGAATAGACGGGTCAGTATGCTCCGGAATCGAGGGGTCAATATGGGCCGGAATACACACCCAATGCCCAACCGCGAAGCGGTTGAATACTACTAACCCCACCCAATGCCTAACCGCGAAGTGGTTGAATGTGGCTAAGACATCAGCAAATGCCCTCGCCCAATGCCTAACCGCAAAGCGGTTGAATGTGACTAAGACATCAGCTAATGCCCTCGCCCAATGCCTAACCGCAAAGCGGTTGAATGTGGCTAAGACATCAGCTAATGCCCTCACCCAATGCACAACCGCGAAGCGGTTGAATGTGGCTAAGACATCAGCTAATGCCCTCGCCCAATGCACAACCGCGAAGCGGTTGAATATGTCCCCGTTGAACTCTGGATATCAAATCCATTTATCTGCTACCCGGTTGATAAAAAGGAGAATTATATCCTGAATAAATTTTGCAGCCTGTATAGTTGCGGATATCCTGTATATGAAACTGCCCCAGGATGATTCATTAAATTATGAACAAAGGAAACCTGTGTGAAATACTCATGTCAGAGTAGAACCTGTCGTTTTTCGAACAAGTTTTAATAATGAATTATTATCGAAAAAAAACCCGCAGGATTGACGGAACGTTAATGCTTCCATCAAAAAATAAAATATTTTTTGATGGACGGTTGAGTAAGGACTGTATAACATATTCAAATCCATACTCATTGTTCCTTCCATGGAGAGGATAGTCTTATGCCTGTTGCAATATAAACCTGCCGTTGATCTTCAGGAGCCTTCGAATCTTCTTCTCCTAAAGGAATTGGCGTTGACTCCGTACTTCAACTTAAATCTCCTGCTGAAATAAGCTGCGTCTTTAAAACCAACCTGAAGTGCAATTTCCTGAATATTGCCGGGTTGTGTTTTCAGCATCCTCATTGCCTTCTCCAGTCGTTGATTCTCAATAAACTCCTGTAAATTTTTTCCGGTAAGGGTCTTGAAAAACTGGCCGACGTAATCAACGGACACGCACGCCACCGATGCCATGGTTTCATTTGACAAGTCCTTTTCCAGGTTTTCATGGATATATTTTACAATATCAACCAGCCTGCGGTCCGTCAAATACTCCAGTTTTTCAAGATGTTTTTTCAGATCAGGAACCTGATCCATATACCGGCACATATGTATAAAGATCTCCTCAATATAATTTTCAATAATTCTATCCCGGCCGATTTTCTGCTGCTCGCATTCCAGTGAAATCCTGTTTATCAGATAACCAAATTCCTCGTCTTCAGGAAGAGGAAAATCAGGTATTCCAAGAATTTCAAAAAATGGAATCGCATTGTAAAGCAGAGTCTCAAATAACACAACAGTGAAAATCTCTTTTTTGCTTTCAAAATCTTCCAGTCCACTGATAGACTTCAGATACCTGTTCCGGTTATCAATATCCAGGAATCCCTCCTTTCCCAGGTCGTGATATTTACCATTGCCATGCCTTGCAAAAATCGGCTGACCTGCGGGAAAAAACCAGAAACTTCCCGGAGCAATACTCTTTTTATCTCTCCCTACATACATACTCCCCTTATTCAGCATGACGATTACATTTTGCTTTGAGGCATATCCATTCAGCATCGCAGGATGAATTACCTCCAGGAAAGCACCCCTGATAAAGCGAACACTGAGTGTGTCAATAAATTTGGATAAGAAGGACATAAGCAAATATTTGGCGCCTGGAAAAAATGGGGTGGGTAGCGATCGGCCTGCTAAAGTTCTCTTTTCACAAATTTACGATTATTTATTAACATAGTACAATTATTTGAAATTATATTATTTTGTATTTTGTAATTTAATATACTGACTATCATCAATATGTATCATTCTTCAACAAATACACTATTTTCTGATTCTTGAAAAAAGACAATTTTACTTCCTGAGTATGTTTCGGATATTCGCAACCTTATGAAGGAAGGCTTTTATCTGGCCGGGCAATATCTTTCCTGGCTTGAACTATGTGCCATGCTTTCGGGTATGGCAGGAGTCTGGTTAACCATCAGGCAATCGGTGTGGTGTTTCCCTGCAGGAATTCTGAATGTTACGCTATATGCCTGGCTGTTTTTTGATCCGGGAGTCAGGTTGTATGCAGATGCATTACTTCAGTGCATCTATGTCGTTCTACTGATATATGGCTGGTTATCCTGGGTGAAAAAGAATGACCGGCCTTCAGGCTTTCAACCCCAAACCACAAGTACACAACTCCGGAGAAATCTCCTGCTGCTTGGGTTTGGCGGGACTTTGGCGACTGGATATTTCCTTTCAAACTATACGAATGCATCGCTGCCCTGGATTGACGCATTACTAACCTGTATGAGCCTGATTGCACAGTGGATGGTTGCACGGAAAAAAATTGAAAACTGGCTGGTATGGATTCTTGCAGATGCTATCTATATTCCCATGTATCTTTATAAGCATCTTCCGCTCACTGCAATATTGTACTTCACTTTCCTCATAATGGCAATACGCGGGTATTCACGATGGAAAAAAGATCTTGCTGTTCGTTGAAAAACTCTGAAAGAATATTCCGTGTGGCAGTAATTGGTGCAGAATCAACCGGAAAAACAACACTGTGCACACAACTCGCCAGGCACTACCATACCGTATGGATACCTGAATTTTCAAGAAACTATATCGGACAACTGAACAGAAAATATACCTATGAAGATGTGGAAATATGCACGGTGGAACAGATTCATCAGGAAAAAAAAATGGAGCCCGGGGCATCCCGTATATTGTTTTCTGATACAGAACAGATCCTGGCTCTGGTTTGGTTCAGGGATGTATTCAACAAAGAACCTGAATGGCTGGAAAACTATATTTCTGAACGCCCTTTTGATTTATACCTCCTGACAGCCAATGATCTTGCCTTCCAGAAGGATCCGCTTCGGGAAAACAGGGAACGCAGGGATTTTTTCTTTGACTGGTATAGAAAAGAACTCGATTCACGAAATCTGAAGTATTCCCTTGTGAAAGGTACAGGAAATAAAAGGTTGCAGAAGGCAATACACGCAACAGAAAATGCATTCCGGGAATATCAGCGAACAACATAACGTACCGTCACTCCGAAATCAATGTACTCAGGACCAGGGTTGTAAAACTCAAAATAGGGTATCATATCTATACTCAGTGTAAAAGGTGCAATTTTTTTTACCTGATATTCAATCGGAATGGTAGCATCTACGCCGGCAGATAAAACACTTTTGTCATAATATACTGCATCACCATGCCGTCTTTTGTAATATCCCTGAGGATCAAACGGAAAATATCCAACATGACCGCCTCCGCCAAAAATAAAATCCAGAGGGAGTTGCACGATGGGTAGTTTAAACGGAACCTGTTTTACAAATAAGGCTCGTCCGGTGTATCCGCCGGAAGCAATATTGGTATAGCTCAAATCCAACTGGACACCGGTATTATTCTGAGGATTGAAAAATCCTTTAAAGGAGATCCCTGTATTGAATTTACCTGCCCTTACCCCAATACCGTAATAATACAGTTGTGCGGATGCCGAATTCACACCTGCAGTAACTATAAAAACCATAAGTAGTTTTTTCATATCGGAAATTTCCAGGCAGAAAGTTAACTATTGCCAGGATACTTTCCTTCATTTCGGATAATTTTTCCAACTGGCTGAAATACGGATTAACGGTTTTCTGGAAATCTTTATACATTTGACATGATTATCCGGGGTGCTCCTGAACTACGGGGCTGAGATTATACCCATCGAACCTGCACAGGGTAATTCCTGCGAAGGGAACGAGGTTCTCAACTAAAGCGCTT
>JADZBN010000171.1 GCA_020852075.1 Bacteroidia bacterium | reverse complement strand
AGCCTTGGAGCGACAATCGTAAAGCCGGCACAAAAAGTCTATTGGGGCGGTTATAGTGGTTACTTCAAAGATCCGGATGGACACTTGTTTGAGGTAGCCTATAATCCATATTGGGAACTTGACAAAAACGGCAATATAAAATTGTAACTACCGCAATGCAGGCAATAAAATCATTGACAGGGATATAACTCAAAACAGCCGTTATATTGGGTATATTTTCAGATGTTATAAACCCTCCAGAGAAAATACCTTTGGATCTGAATCTGTTTTTATTTGATTTTCGGCCATTTGAATGATCTTTATATTCTGTTTTGGTATTTTAGAAATTTTTATATTTTTGAATGGGATTTTACATCTCGTGAAGTTTTTTATTCAAAATAATTCAGATTTTTTTTAATCGTCACCTTTCCGTCTTAATGTGGCAAAAATAGTTTGATTTTAATTTTGTAACCCATTTCGAGTAAGAATACATAATTCCGTTTGTTGTCCAGTACCCTGTAGAATTTAAAATTCTTTATTTACCGGTTATTCCTGCAAAACACTGAAAAATGAAAACACGTCTGCTATCAACCCTTTTATTGTTTGCTGTTGCAATCCTTCAATCCACCCATATTTCAGGAGCTGAAAAGAAAAAAATAGCCCTGAAATTTCAATCCGTGGTACAAAATGAATTACAACGAGACCTCGACACCATTGGAAAAGATATTTTACTTGTGAAGCTGGACGAAAATGGGTATGAGAATCTTATACATGAAAATCCGGATGAATTGCTGCTTGATGTTGCTATTGACGGATCCATACTGGTTACACTGGATTTAAAAAGAAATGATCAGTTTATCCGGGGCATGGAAACCGGTATCATAAAAGACGGCGTTGTAAGTCCTGTGAATTATACTCCGGGTGCTTACTACAGCGGTAAGGTGAACAACGAATTTAATTCCCTTTCATCCTTCAGTTTTTTCCCGAATGACATCATGGGATTTATTTCACGTCCTCATACCGGGAATATGGTAATCGGCAAGCTGAATAAGAATGCCGGAAACCTTTATGTAATTTACTATGAGAACAATTTAAGCAAACGCAATCCTTACCTGTGCAACAGTGAAAAAACAGCAAAGCCAGGTCAGAATTTTCATGAATCTCCTGAATCCGGCGCTGCATCTTCCAACTGTGTCCGCCAGTATGTTGAATGTGATTACGCCATGTTTCTTACCAATGGAAGTGACATTCCGGCTGTGATGAATTATGTTACCGGACTATATAATGAGGTGGTTACGATATATAACAACGAATCGGTTTCCTTTATGGTATCCGCAATAAATGTCTGGTCAACCCCGGATCCATATACTCCAAATGCAACCTCAGGGGATTTTCTGATGGCATTTAAAAATTACCGGACCAGCTATAACGGCAATATTGCACATTTGTTAAGTACGACCAGCCAGAATCTCGGTGGTGTTGCCTGGCTCGATGTCCTTTGCAACCCGTCCTATTCCTATGCATTCAGTAATATCTATAACTCCTTCGCCGGATTTCCGACTTTTTCATGGGATGTTGAAGTGGTAACTCATGAAGCCGGGCATAATATCGGATCGAATCATACACAGTGGTGCGGATGGCCGGGCGGTGCAATTGATAATTGCTATGCGACCGAAGGCGGGTGTACTCCCGGCCCGGCGCCTGTAAACGGGGGTACAATCATGAGTTATTGCCATCTTGCAGTTTATGGAATCAACTTTATAAATGGATTTGGACCCCTGCCAGGAGATGTTCTCAGGGACAGGGTGAATAATTCTCCCTGCCTGTCTGCCTGTAATTGTACCCCTGAAGTAACCATTTCAGTGACGCCGGGATCTTTTATTTGTACAGGAACAAGTGTAACATTTACGGCGGTTTCAACACTTGGAGGCAGTAATCCTGTATATCAGTGGAAGATCAATAATGTAAATGCAGGTTCAAACAGTCCGTCATTCACATCTGCTTCCTTGTCAGACGGAGATATTGTTACCTGCAGCATGACGAGCAATGAATCCTGCGCCGGTGGGGCAACGGTTACATCGAATGCCATTATCATGTCGGTAAACAATGCAGTTACTCCAACTATTACCATTTATGTAAGGGCTAACGTAATTTGTTCGGGCCAGAACGTCATTTTTACTTCGAATATCACAGACGGCGGAACCGCCCCAATCTACCAATGGAAAGTAAATGGAATCAATACCGGTTCCAACCTGCCTGTTTACAACACCGCTGCACTGAATGATGGAGATGTCGTAAGCTGCCAGTTAACAAGCAGTCTTACGTGTGCTTCGCCACCTACAGTTATGAGTAATTCCATTGCAATGTCAGTAACAACTACCGTGAATCCTTCGATTGCCATATCAACGCCATCAGGAACTGTATGTAACGGATCTCCGGTTCAATTTAATTCTGCTGTAATATATGGGGGTCCTTCACCAATTTTTGACTGGAAAGTAAACGGGATCCCGGTCGGTGTGCAAACTGCCTATTTCATTACAACATCTTTGGTAAATGGAGACCTCGTTCAATGTGACCTTACAAGCAGTAATACGTGTGCCAATCCTGCATCCGTAACCTCCAATATTATTTCAATGGTTGTCAATAATGGCAGTGTGGTTCCAACAAATGGCCTGCTTGCATGGTATCCGTTTAACGGCAATACCGCAGACCACAGCGGAAATGGATTTGACGGAGTTGCCTCGGGTGCAACACTTGAGACAGACAGGTTTGGACATAACAATAATTCATATTCCTTCAACGGAGCAAGAGATCACGTACAAATCGGATCCCCCGCGGGCCTTAATGCTGTGAATTCCGGATTAAGTGTATCGGCATGGGTATATTTAGGTGCAAATAACTCATCCCAGGCCGCCATTGTGTCGAAATGGAAATTTAATACTGTGGATGATCAATACCTTCTTTGGCTTTACAACCGGAGTCCCAATTTTGCAATTGGAAATTCTGTTAACGGTGCTTCCGGGGTTCAATCCAATATTACATTGAATGATTCTGTCTGGTATCACCTGGTTGGAATCTGGGACAACAGCGGATTACACAAAATTTACATAAATGGCCAATTGAATAATTCCGTCACCTTTCCCGTGTTCAATTCCATCAATAATTCTTCATTAACCGATCTCCGGATTGGTACAGAAGACTCTACCTACAGGGCATTCAGAGGAAAGATTGATAATGTACGAATCTACAACAGAACCCTTAGTTCTCAGGAAGTACTCGTATTATATAATGAAGGGGTAAATGCTTCCATTACAATTAACGCAACGACCCTCTCCGCATGTCAGGGAGACAATATCACATTCACCGCCTCTTCCACAGGCGGGGGAACAAGCCCTGTTTTTACATGGAAGGTAAACAACGTCATTGTAGGGGCTAACGATTCCGTATTTACTTCATCCACCTTGTCGAATAATGACAGCATAACATGCCTGCTGTCCAGCAGCGATCCCTGTATCACACCACAGGTAGCCATATCCAACAGTCTTCATGTGAGTATTATTCCGCCTGTGGTACAAAGCATTACGATTTCAGCCGATCAGGACTCTGCCTGCGTAAATGATACCATAACGTTTACGGCATCTCCCAACAACGGCAGCCTGACCAGTCAGTACACATGGAAAGTCAATGGAATCGCAGTTCCGGGTAATAATACCACTCAGTTACGAACCACCACGTTAAACAACAATGATATCGTTTTATGTGAAATGACAAGTGCCTACCCTTGTATCTCCCCGCCTCTTGCGGTTTCAAATTCCATTCAGGTTACGATTTCAAACTTGCAGGTGCCCTCGGTAAGTATCAGTGCGTTTCCAAATCCGGTCTGCTCCAACGACACTATGACATTAACCCCAGTACCTGCCTGGGGAGGAAATTCGCCTCTCTATGAATGGTATGTGAATAATGTATTATCCGGTACATCTTCGGACACCTTTTTTCTCACGGGTGGCTTGTCAAACTCCTTCATTCATTGCACAATGATTTCTTCCGCTTCCTGTATTACCACGGATTCGGCTATTTCAAATACAATCAATGCAGCCGTGTATGTTGTTAATCCGCCGGTAATCACTGAAATGTCGGACACCTTATATTCAACTCCGGGGCTACAGTACCAATGGTATGTTAATGCCAGCCTTATTACGGGTGCATCAGGATCGTGGATTCATCCTCTAAGCAACGGGGATTACCAGGTAGAAGTTATTGATTCCAACGGGTGTACTTCGCTATCAGGCATCCACTCATTTACCCTGGGGAACAACAACCCTGAGGCGGAGGCGTCGGTCCGGTTATTTCCTAATCCGGCCACAACAGCATTTACCATTGTTTCCGGTCTGAATGAAGATGTTTTATCAGAGTTGTTCAGCGCAGACGGGAAGAAATTGTTTAGCCATACCATCGGAACCGTCCATGGCCCGGCCATTTTTACCAAATCCATTGAGGAATTTTCTGAAGGAATTTATTTTATCCGTCTCACAGGGAAAGGGTTCCTGCCATGGGTAAAACCATTAATTATTACAAAAGGTCAATAAGCAACACCGCCACAGTTCAAAATTTCACATAGCTATAAGGTACGAATGGATATGTTTACAGAAGTTGAATCCTGTATTGCAGTTTTCAACCTGAGTTTCTTTTTTCTGTAATGATGCCTTATTTGAACGGCTCTGATTTAACCGGATGATGCCCTGTATAAAATCAGTAACACATACCAATTTCAGATTCGTTCACAAAAAGTGACGGCTGTCTGTTCTCCTTATTGAATAAAAACCATTTCAGAGACCGGCGCTGAATTTCCGTCAGAAAGCTGAAGCAGGTATGCCCCGGGTGTCAGTGAAGAGGCGTTAATGGCAATACGGTTTCCAGAAGGCGCCAGGGTATTTGAAAACACCCGCCTGCCGTCCATGGACAGGATAACACATTGCACAGGATGATCCATCGGGCCGGTCCACTGCGCATGAAACATTCCCGTAGAAGGGTTGGGAAACGCGAGGATCTTTTGAGTAAAAACCGCCTGCAGCCCGGTAAATACCAGGTCATTTACAAACACGGGAATATTTTCCGAAAGGGCTCCGGGAACATCCGTTTCAAAATGCAGCCAACCCCTCACCGAATCCGTGGTTAAGGGAGAACAGTCAATCAGCACAGAAAGGGCTTCACCGGGGGCAATGACCGTATCTGCGCCGGTACCATTGGCAAAACTCAGAATACCCTGCGGGGTAAGAGACAACTGGGACACATGGAAATCACGGTTACCGTTGTTGACCAGCACGTATTCAAACCGCACGGTATTGGCCGGAGCGACAGTACCAAACAGGATGGTATCTTCTGTGATATCAATGGAAGCATTCGGAGGTTCAGAAGAAAATGACGAAACAGAATGGATCCTGTCCAGCAGTTGGGGATAATCCACGAAAGGATTACGGTTGAACTGCACTGCAGCGATATCATCATTCCTTCTTTTTTCCACCACTCCGGGAGGAAATGCTTCATGCCAGGTTCTGAGAATGGCTTCCTGACTGTTGAGGAAATTGTTGTAGTTCTGGTAACGAAGTACAAAATAGAACATAGCCCTTGCCGTCGCACCCTTTTGCAGGTCGCGGGGTTCGAAGGTAAATCCATCGGCTTTGGACCCGCCGCCTGTCCAGGTTGGGTTCGTAACCACGCCGAAAGGATTGTCGCCGCGTTTGGTATTGGAAACTTCATCGGTGGGAAAGAGGTGGTGCAAGTCCGACTTCATCGGTTCGAGCTGGCTGAAGAAAGACTGCGGAAAGGTGTGTTCGGTATTGAAGTCAAAGGTATTCTGGCAATCCACACGGTCTGTGTAGCCAACTGCAAGGGCGCCGGTATAAATACTTTCGATGGTATTCTGGGAAGCTCCCTGGCCGTTCCTCATCTGGTTGTCAATGCTCATAAACATGGAATCCCGGGCTGTACCATATCCCAGTGAAAAATAGGGAAAGCCTGTCAGGTTGTGAATGGCGGCCTTCAGGTCTTCCTCGCTGAGGTTTTCGGTGGTATCATAATAGGACATGGAATAGTGTCCCTGGCCGGTAAGATCCACGCGGGTGTATCCGCGGAGGCCGTCGTTTTCAATAACGAGTTCGGAGTTATGAAATATATTATGCAGGGGTAAAAAGCGGATCCAGACATCTGCAGATCCGTTTGCGGGTATGGTAAAGTATGAGTACGCCGGAGAAAATGCCGGTGTACCATAGGTATTGTAGCATTTCATTCCCGTAACGGTAACGTCGCGGTTCAGGCTGTTGGTGAGGGTAAGGAGGATACTGTCGGGATGGATTTCGGTTGCCGTTCCAAAATTCAACTGAGCCGGGGAAGTCAGGATGGCTTGTCCCGGCAAGATTTCAACGGACAGGAAAAATACTGCCACTAAACAGCATGTGAAATAACGTCTGAACATTGTCTGGGGCTGCATTGGAAGGGGCAAAGGTAACCGAATTACGGGAAGGTTGATGAATGAAAAAGACCGGGGGTACTCACGCCCTGCAACACATTTCGAAAATCCGGCAGCACCTTTTACGGCAGGTCTTTTCAGAAGTAACCCATGAATTTGTGTTTCAAAAACCTCCGCAGGGATGTTTCTGATCAGAGGGCCGGGCAAATCTGTGTGCTGGCAGGAAAAAATCCGGGTACAAAAGGTTGTACGGATTTCAGGTTTTCAGCCCGTTTACCGGATTGAGGCTGTGTCTGTCCGGCCCTGCTCCGGCCGCACGCTGCACGGAGTTGTCTCCGAAGCGGTGGCGTATGCGGTCCATGGCCTGGTACAACTGTATCATTTCCCCGCTGTCTTCGAAAAGGTGAATCTGGTAGCCGCCACCCACCAGGTGGCTGAAGCGTACTCCAACCAGCCGTACCAGCAGGCGGCGGTTGTAGAGTTTGAGAAAGAGTTCCTTCACGCGCGCGATCAGGGTATGGTCGCAGGATGTATAGGGAATCCGGGACTGTATGGTGTGTGTGTCAAAACCGGAGTAGCGGATTTTAACCGTTATACATGACGTTAGTTTCTTCTCACTCCGGAGGCGGTACGCCAGTTTTTCCGTCATTCCTACCAGTTGATTCCTGAGGTAATTCACGTCAATGGTATCCTGTTCGAATGTTTCTTCGGAAGAAATGGATTTGCGTTCGGAATAAGGTTCCACCGGTGTATTGTCAATGCCATTGGCTTTTTTCCAGATGAGGATGCCGTTTTCACCGAGTACATTTTCCAGCAGTTCCGGCGGCATCTGCTGCAGGGTATGAATGCGTTCCACGCCCATACGGTGGAGCAGTTGCGAAGTCTTCTCCCCTACCATGGGAATCTTGTCAACGGTGAGGGGTGCCAGAAAATGTTTTTCGAGTCCGTATTCTACCTGCATCTGTCCGTTGGGCTTGGCCTCGCCGGTAGCGATCTTTGAAACGGTTTTATTGGGCGACATACCGAAGGATATGGGCAGGCCGGTTTCACGGGTGATTCTGCTGCGGAGTCCTGTCGCCCATTGATAGCAGCCGTAGAAGCGGTCCATGCCGCTCAGATCGAGGTAGAACTCGTCAATAGAAGACTTTTCATAAACGGGAGCACTTTCGCTGATGATCTCCGTGACCATGTCGGAATAATAGCTGTAGCGTTCGTAGTCGCCGCGTACCACGATGGCATCGGGGCAGAGGCGGCGGGCCAGTTTCACAGACATGGCCGAGCGTACGCCAAAGGCGCGGGCTTCATAGCTGCAGGAAGCCACCACACCGCGGTCACCCGTGCCGCCGATGAGAACAGGCTTGCCTTTGAGGCTGGGATGTTCCAGGCAGGATACCGAAACGAAGAAAGAGTCCAGGTCCATGTGGACAATACTGCGGGGAGAGCCGGCGGACATGCTGAATGTTTGTGTAGCAATCTTTTTAGATGATTGTATAATAATCCTTTTTCTGATAAAATGCAAGAGAAAAGACAGTATTTATGTGGATGACGTTCTGCCTATGCTGTATTGGTGCAGTGTGCAGTTATCAGCTTTCAGTTTTTATTATGGTGGTAAACAGAATTATTCCGGCCTTCCGAATAATCCGAATTATCTGTTGGGGCCATTATTGGGTGGGGTCAATATGCCGGAACCACCGATTTTGGCAGGGGGTCAACATGCCGGAACAGGGGGGTCAGTATCCTGGAAAAAGGGGTCAGGATGGTCAGGAAAATACAAATACATCTCATAACGACAACAAAACCGGCCTATTGTAAAATTATACACAGTTTGCTCGGGACCGAGTAACTGATAAGCCGGGCGGAGGAATCCTAGTTCCCAGGTTGGTCGTAGTTTATACGATAGGCCGTGCGGAAGGGAACTATGACCTCTCGTACAGGCTTACACAACAAATTACGATTAGCCGGGATGGATAGCCGGAGAATCGTAGTTTCTGTTCGTACAGAATTGCACTACAAACTACGATTAGCCTGCTATTCCTTCAGGATTATACTATTAAATACCTTCGTTTTTCCTGAGTTTACCTGAATAATATATGCTCCGGATGGTAAATTGGCCGTATTAATATGTACCGATTGATTAATAATCTTATCAAATACCAATCCGCCGTCCACATTATATATCCTTGCATTGACAGCTTCCGGATTCTTCAAAATCAAATTTAATTCATCGGAAAACGGACTCGGATATACCGAAACACCCATTTGCTGCATCAAATCATCTAATCCGCCTGTAGTGAGGTTCAAGGAATCAATCATTGCAGTGATTGACCAGCTTCCACGTTCACTGTCCAGAACCCTTACAAAGAGTGTATCGTTGGCAGTCCAGGTAACAGGTACCTGATTGTAGGGGATATTAAATGTCCAGGTGCTGTCGCTTGCTGCAATAAGCTGAGTAGAACCGTTATTTCCGAACCCATTATCCGCATCAAAAAAATACTCGATGTTTATTATAGAAAGCAGGCCGATATCCTCTTCTGCTTCAACCAGTTTTCTACTGGTAAAACTCCAGTCGCCACTTGCATTCAATGTTCTGAAATAGACATAGTGATAACCCGGTGAAATGAAAGAATTATAGGGTATGGTAAGCGATTCAGTAATATCGGTATCGGGTAATGAAATAATAATCGGGCTTCCGTTTCCAAAACCAGGATCCGCATCAATAAAATACTCACCATGAATTACGTTTTGGGCATTTGCAGAAAATGCTGTTACAAGGCAGACGATAATAAAAAATATATTTCTCATGGTACAAATTATTTTATGGTCCGTGCTTTAACAGTAACCGGCAGGCCTGAGGTGGGAGAAACCACACCCGTTGAGGTTGCCTCATAAACCACAGGAACCGGTGCAAGTCCTGATAAAGTATAACGGCTTTGGGATGCTCCTCCAAACACGCCTCTATCGGAACCATCGCTGCTATTCTGATATGCCTGTGACCCGGCCTGTATCTGATAATATCCGTCCGTTGACGTACCACCGGTAAACAAAGTGGTAATTGCGGGAACTACAAGATTATTGTTGGTAGTTCCAAATTGCGTATTCTGTGTACCAATATTGTAGGAAATTTGTCCCGGCGATGCCGTCAGGTTAACCGTAGCATTGGTTGGAATGAGAATATTATTACTGAAATCAGATGTTAAAAATTCCAGATTTAAAACATT
>JADZBN010000170.1 GCA_020852075.1 Bacteroidia bacterium | reverse complement strand
GCCATACCTCACGCTTCGGTCGCGTATATGGCACGACAGATCCTGAGTTTCTACGGTCAGCGCCTTCCTTTTATTACCACATTGCACGGAACGGACATCACGCTTGTCGGAAGGAATTCAAGCTATAATCCTGTGGTATCTTTTGCAATCAATCAGAGCGATGCAGTCACATCCGTTTCAAAAAGCCTGAAGGATGACACGTATGCCAATTTTGCCGTTACTAAGGAAATAGAGGTCATCCCGAATTTCATTGACCTGAAAAGGTTCAGCAAGACACCCAGGGACCACTTCCGGAAAGCCATTGCGCCGAACAATGAAAAACTCATTGTACATGCATCCAATTTTCGGGCTGTGAAAAGGGTAGGGGATGTGATAAAAGTGTTTTCAAGGGTTGCTCAGAAGATCCACGCAAAATTGCTTCTCATCGGGGATGGCCCCGAGAGGAATGCGATTGAAAAAGAATCCAGGGAATGTCCTTCGGGAGAGCATATTCGATTCCTCGGTAAGCAGGAAGCGGTGGAAGAAATCCTGTCCATTTCGGATCTTTTTCTCCTGCCTTCAGAAACGGAAAGCTTCGGACTTGCGGCCCTTGAGGCGATGGCCTGCCAGGTTCCCGTAATTTCCTCAAATACTGGAGGAATACCTGAACTGAATGTTGACGGCCTGACAGGTTTTTTGTGTAATGTGGGAGATGTGGAAATGATGGCGGAGAAAGCCATATATCTGCTTGAAGATGATTCCCGGCTGGCAGCCTTCAAGGTGAATGCACTGGAACATGCCAGGAAATTTGATATTCATCAGATACTTCCTGTATATGAACGGCTTTATGAAAGAGTGTATTCCGGAATCCACCGGTAATATGATTTTCCATTCCGGAATATGAATGTACTGTACATAAAAGCCCTGCATATTATTTTTGTAGTTACGTGGTTCGCAGGCTTGTTTTATCTGGTGCGTTTATTCATATACCACACGGAAGCTTCGGGCAAAAAGGAACCCGAAAGAGAAATTTTAATTTCGCACTTCCTGCTTGCCGAAAGGCGCTTATGGTACGGCATTACATGGCCTTCTGCCATTCTTACGTGGATTTTCGGCGTATGGCTTGCGTACAGCATGTATGGATTCGCATTTCCGGACTGGCTGGTGGTAAAAATTGGTTTTGTTGCAGGCCTTAGCCTCTATCACCTGCAATGCGGGATCATTTTAAAAAGGCTCAGGCGATCCGAATTTCGTACCAGTTCTTTCAGGTTACGGATTTGGAATGAGGTCGCAACCCTATTCCTGGTTGCCATTGTATTTATCGTAGTTGTGAAGGACAGTGGAAACTGGTGGTGGGGCCTGGCAGGGCTTGGAGTTCTGTCCTGCCTTCTGTTCCTTGCCATATACCTGTATAAAAAAAGAAGAAAAGACTGATTAGCCACCCGATTTTTTCGCCCGGTATCCTTTTTGAATCAGAATTTCCAAAATCCTGTCCCGGTGGTCCCCCTGAATCAGAATTTCTCCCTCTTTTACGGTTCCACCCACCCCGCATCTGGATTTTAATTCACGTCCCAGTTTTTCAAGATCAGATTCAGTTCCGGTAAATCCGCTTATACAGGTTACCGTTTTACCCCCACGGTTTTTCCGGTCCACAAACACCTTTAGTTGCTGCTGGGCCGGAGCAGGAGTAGAATTTTCAGGTACACCGGTTTTGGGAAATTGAAAATCCGGATTCGTGGAATAGACCACACCATCGCTACCGTTTTTCTTCTTCATATTTTACATAAATTTTGGAATAAAAATAATGCAGCCGATAATTGCAGAGACCAGAGCAGTAATCAGAACAGCCGCAGCCGCGATGTCTTTGGATCTCCCGGCAAGTTCATGATATTCGGGATGGGTAAGATTCAGGTGTGTTTCAATCGCCGTATTCATTAATTCGGCACCTATGACGCTGCCGATACATAATAGAATGGCGGCCCACTCCAGGTTGTTCAGGCCCTTCCAGATCCCTGCTGCCACCACGAGGAGTGAAATGACAATATGGATTTTCAGATTGAGCTCCGTTCTGACGGCAGCGAACAAACCTGAAAATGCATGGTAAAATTTTTTTATGAAAGGTGACATGACGCGGAGTTTTCAACACATCAGGCAGAAGGTACAGCCATTCGAAGTGACGCCGGAATAATTTCAATGCGAATATCGCCGGAAAATTCTACCGGCTCACCGTCAATATGACCTATGGTGCTTCCTTCACGGTGAATAATGATATTTTTTCCGCGAAACCCTTCGAAATACCGGGATTTGTGCAAGGAATTGTTCATCATCCGGTAAATCAGCCCGGGGGCAACAAAGAGCGGGAATTTTTTCATCCGGGAAATTTCAATCAGTCCGTCATGAACATCTGCATAGGGTGCAATGACGGCATTATTGCCAAACTGGGATGAATTGGCAAAAGTGAGTAGAAAACATTCCATAGCCTTTTCCTGCCCATCCACAGTCATCCTGAATTCATTTGGTTTATACCTGTAAAATTCAGAAAGGACGAGTTTCACATAGGTCGTGTAGCCTCTTTTCCCTGCTTTGGCAAACAGATGGGCAACATGCGCATCAAATCCTGTCCCGAATGTGCCGATACAAAACCGGCCGTTGATTCGCATTGTATCCACGGCTTCATACCGGCAGTTGTTCAGGGATTCAACGGCCATTTTAAAATCCACGGGTATTTTCAAATGACGGGCCATTCCATTTCCGCTGCCTGCCGGAATAATGCCCAGCACCGTTGTGGAACCCGACAGACCTGCGCCGGTTTCATTTACCGATCCATCACCCCCTACAACAACTACCAGTTGATATCCTTTCTCCGATGCCTGCCTGGCAAGCGCTGTGGCGTGCCCGGGATATCCGGTGTACACAATTTCGAAATCATACCGTGAGGTATCAACACCCTTTTGTATCCAATCCCTGAATTGTTCCTTATTCTTTGCGCCGGATTTAGGATTGATAATAAAGAGGGCTTTAATAATTTCCGGATTATTCAAGAGATAATTTGTTTTTATTCATCCGGTTATTGAATTGCTGGATAATCGCGCGAAGGAAGAATTGCATTTCGCGGCCCTTATCGGGTTTCTCTGTGATAATATTGTGCTGCATGGCGCTGTCACCCGGCAAATTATACAGGGCACTGGTACCCGGATCATCATAAATATAACTGTACGTACCTTCTGTCAACTGATAGGTTTCGTTCAGGTAATTTACTGCAAAATGTTTTGCCTTCCTGTCCAGGACGTTACTTCCAAATGCAATATAGGGTTTGTCATAATGCAATAAGCCCATCAGCGTAGGGAGGATGTCAATCTGTCCGGTAGTGGTGGTATAGGTCTGATGATGAGGTGCAGCAGGATCAAAAATTATCAACGGAATGGAATACATACCCCTGCGGCTCTGATAGTAGGTTTTTTCCGAAAGTGCCGTATGATCTGCGGTTAGTACAAAGAGGGTATTTCTGAACCAGGCCTGTTTGGATGCTCTGATAAAGAACGCCTTCAGACTCAGGTCAGCATATGCAATACTTTTATGGATGGGAAGTGACCCGGAGGGAAGTTGTGTCCGGTAGGCTTCGGGTACCAGATAGGGATGGTGGGATGAAAGGGTAAAAGCAACGGCAAGAAAGGGCCCGTGTTCGTGACCGAGTTCCATAGCCACCCTCTGAAGGAACGGTTCATCATAAATACCCCAGGTGCCATCAAAATACCGGTCATCCTTAAATTCCGTTCTTCCAAAATACCTGTCAAAACCCGCCAGTCGTGTGAAATTGTCAAACCCCATGGTGCCGTTGGTACCACCGTGAAAAAAACTGCAGTGATAGCCTTTGGTTTTCAACAGGGAGGCCAGGGAAGTAATTTTATTGCCCGAATATCCCGAAGTGATAAAGGGTTCTGTCATCAGTGCAGGGATGCCTGCAATGATAGCGGGAATCCCTTCAATGGATCGTTTGCCATTGGCAAAAGCATCTGTGAATACCAGGCTTTGGGAAGCCAGGGAATCGAGGAAGGGGGTGTACCCTTTACCACCGTTCAGAAAACCTGTGTATTCACTTCCAAAACTCTCCAGGATCAGCACCATCACATTCCTGTGGGCAAAGGGCACTGTATCTTTGGGTATGTGTATGACCGGGTACATTTTTTCCAGTACATCCTCAGGGTAGTAGTGAACTTCCGGCAGGGAACTTTTGCCCCAGGTTTTGATGAGGGTAAACGGAGTATTGAGAATCAGGGCGGTGAGGTTACCGCTTCCGTATTGCTGCGCGGTAAGGATATTAACCGGCTTGAACTGAATGCCGCCCCTGAAGCCGATAACGATCAAAATGGAAAATATCAGATACCTCGCAGGTGTCAGCAACCATGGTGAAAAACGGCTGCCGATGTAATTGCCTTTTCGGTTTACCGGAAGTTTCCGGTATGCCCATGCCATTCCCAGGCAGAGAAAGGCTAGAAAAATCAATACATACCAGAAATCACGGATCATTACCGGCACGGTATTTTTGAAATCTTCCCCATAACTCATAATCCTGACTACGTCCATGGTAGCCCTTTTTCCGGCAAACCGGAACAGGATCAGGTCAATACAATTCAGCAAAACCGCAACCGAGTTAATAATGATGAAGAGAATGAAAGCGGTATTCCTGAAAATCTTCCGGTTCAGTACTGCCGCCGGCAGAAAATGCAGTGCAATGAACGGTACATTGGAAATAATAATTGCGGTGATATCAAAACGTAAACCGGCAATAAATACCGATAATATGCTAAGGGTGCTATAGGAAGAAAAATAGGAAATGTTGAAGAGGAAGAACAG
>JADZBN010000169.1 GCA_020852075.1 Bacteroidia bacterium | reverse complement strand
TCTCAAGGTTTAAACCTGCAATGGGTATATCCATTTCCACCCTTCCATCCGGAGGTGCGGCCCCGTCCTGTGAATATACACACTTTCCCCCCAGAGACAGAACATCCACCCTGGCGTACCCCGTACAATCCGAAACAGTGAGCCTTGAAAAATCTATTGCAGGGTTGGGAAACAGGGATGCCACAATGCCGGTTTCCGGATTAACCAGTCCGGTAGTAAGCAGGGAATCCCGGTAGCGAATACTTGTAACCACATTTCCGGCGGTTGTATTAATCTGGAGTAGCGGAATTCCTCCGCCTGCTCCACACCATTTGTATTCATGGGTAGTTATTGCTGGAGTTGCCAGTCCTATACCAAGAGAATCAATATAAACGCTGTCTCGCTCCGTAACCGTCGAAGTAATCCTGAGTACGTCAAATGTGCCGTAAGGGGTGGTTATGGTTCCCCATCCGTCAACCAGATTATTTCGCTGTTTATGAACACTATAAAACAAACCGAGCGTACTGGTGAGATCCACCTGATATCCGCTTTGGGAGGAATCGCTGTTCAGGTAATCTAACGGAAACTGATACACCAGATCGTGCGGAGAATATACCACCGGCAGTGGCACCCCGTTTACATTGGCACCTATGCCCACTTGTTTATAAGCAGTCGTTGAATTATAATAGAAATTGAAAACATCTGATACGTTCACCTGTCCGAGGTTATAGGCATCCCCTTTTGCTGCCTGGTTGGCCCGGTTCGAATTCAGTGCATTATCAATGAAAATGATGGCAAACAGCGGATTTGTAGAGGACTCATCAACGAATGAATCAACCGTTTGCGAAACCGGGGTAAGCTGCGAATAATCCCAGGTGTAATTTGGACCGGTTAGAGCAGGGTCCATACCTGAAAATGACTGTCCTGTACTCACCCTGAAGGTGTCGTTTGCATGAGAAAAATCTCCGGTGCCGAGAGTCAGTTGTGCAGTGGATAATTCTGAGATCAGTGATAATATCAGTAATGAATAAATGAATTTCATGGAAATAATATTTTGAGTAAATATACCTGAAACATTGAATACCAAGTATGAGGTTTTCATGTTCATGGCTTGCTAAAAGTAACCCTTCATCAGCCGGGAAACCCATCCGGGTTCGCCGGGCTCCTCCTCGGGAAGAAATGCCAGAAATACGGGCTTTATATCCAAAACGGGAGTTCCATCCACGGCATCCAGACCCGAGACAATGATTGAATCTTCTTTTCGCGATATCAGACGGCAAACCGTGGCCCCTATCCGGTTGGGCCTGGCAGCCCCACGTTGTGCAAAAATTCCCAACAATGGAAAATCAGGATTATCCCTGGGATACCGGCTTGAATACACCTCCTTGTCTGGTGACAGCAGATGGAAATGAAAGAGGATTTCCACATGCGAAAAGTCTTCGATTCCTGTTAAGGCATCGGACCGGAAAGGCGAAACAAGTTGTATGGTTGATACCGTATCTTTCCAGCCATAGTCACCAGGCGCCGATCTTCCGTTCCTGACCATCGCGACCGGCCGGAGAATTATTTTTTCCAATTCCATAGTATGCATGTTTTGGGGTGAAGGATTCTGTAAATATCATTTGAATTCTTGCAACAATTATCCGGCGAAAGCGAAACATTTACACCTACCTTTATGGGCATGAAATCCGTCCGCCCATGAAAAGGAAATTTTATTTCTTACTACCGGCAATCAGCCTGTTTCTGTACTCAGGATGCGTCAAAGAAAACGCTTCACCTCAGGAAGACCCGCAGGCACGACTGGTTTTTACCTTCAGGTTTGACAGTACCCTTGCCCGGCTTGACAATGCGGGGAATCCCGATACGCTGCCTCCCGGCCATGGTGCGCAGACACCGGTATACAGATATATGAGTGCCAATTATATTGAACTGTCGCAGGACAGCCTGAAACAACCTGGCCAGGGCAGGATTCTGTACAGGTCACCCGAAACAAGCATTGCAGGCAGCAATGCCATTGATTTTATCAAATTGAATATTGCCGGTAACGTCTATCCGTTTTTCACAATTCCGCTTCATCGTATTGCACCGGGAACGTATAAATTCCTGAGAATATCCCTGGCGTATCAGAATTTTGATATCCGGTGTAAGTTGGGTGGAACAGAACTGACGGGAACGGTGGCCTCCTTCCTCGGATTCAATACTTATATAACTTCCTTCTCACTTCACAACAAACTGGTACAGGTCTTCGGCAGCCGTCCGCAGGGTTTCTGGGCCATGGGAACGACATTATCGGGAATTGACACGATACTTACGGGCCAGTCAACGGAAACTACGGTGGTTAATCCGATCAGCACATCGTCTCCGGTGCCGGCGGGTTCAGGTATTGTAACAGGAACATTTGATGTCCCGCTAACCATCTCCGGAAACGAAACGCATGATATTGAGGTGACGGTTTCATTGTCCATCAACAAGAGTTTTGAATGGATTGATGCAGCAGGAGACAACATTTATGAACCACCCGTAGATACGGCGGTGGATATGGGAATACGAGGGATGTTTCCGGTAGTAAGGTATTGAATCCGGAATGGCGGACAACGCCTAAAACCTGTTCAACCCCTGATTACTGCTTCCAGTTTATTCAGCGCACTGCGACCGGCTGGAACGAGGGGTAATCTGACGTGTTCGGAACATACACCTGTAACATTCAGCAGGCCTTTGATTCCCGATGGACTACCGTCTGCAAAAATTGCGTGAATAATATCCAGTAATTTGAAATTCAGTTTACGGGCTTTTTCATAATTACCGTCCAGGCAGGCTCTGACCATTTCACTGAAGTCCCTGGGGTAGGCATTTGCAATCACGGAGATCACGCCATCACCTCCGCAAGCCATAATTGGAAGCGTAATGGCATCATCACCGGAAATCACCAGAAAATCTTTTGGTTTATTTTTTAGAATCTTCAGGATTTTTTCAAGATTTCCCGATGCTTCCTTGATTCCAATAATATTTTCGGCTTCGTGTGCCAGTTCCAGTGTGGTATCTGCGTCCAGGTTACTCCCGGTACGGGAAGGAACGTTGTATAATATCACGGGTACCGGACAATGCGAGGCAATAATTTTATAATGCTGAATAATCCCTTTCTGGGACGGCCTGTTATAATATGGGGATACCGAAAGAATGGCGTCCACACCCGAAAAATCCTGCTCCTCGATAGAGTGTAGAATCTCCTGGGTATTATTGCCTCCAAGTCCCAGTATTACCGGAACTCTTTTGGCAGCGGTTTCAACAACGAAATCCGCGACGGCACGTTTTTCGTCTTTATTCAGTGTAGCACTCTCACCGGTGGTGCCAAGCGGTACCAGGTATTCTACCTTTCCGTCAATGCACCGGTCAATGAGTTTCCGGAAACATTTGAAATCTATACTCCCGTCTTTATGAAAGGGTGTGACCAGGGCTACCCCGGTACCCTTTAGTTTATTAAGATTCATTGGTCTGCAATTTAATTTGCTTCAGGAATATCTCTGATTGTTCAAGTACGGTCTTTATATCGGGATTTCCTTCAATATGAATCATCATATCATAACTCTGCAAATTCCTGTGATCATACCTGCCCACCCTGAATGTGGCATGGCTCACAACGGAAATATACCTCAGTGGGAAACAGTCGCCCTGTGCCAGGTTTACAAGCACATCGAATGGTTCCCGGATAAAATTCTGAACAACCGGATGGGACGGGATCAGCCTGTAATCAAGATCTTTGCGGGTAAAAAAATCTATACCAAACTGGGCAAACTGGCTGGGCGGAAGGCTTTTTTTATCTACAAAGCCCAATGCAGAAACATCTTTTTTGAACTGACTGCGAAGATTGCGGATATAACTTTTCACCGTTTCATAATCCCTTTCATCGGTTGCATCATACAGGTAGCCAATTCGGACCGCTTCATCAAAGCCAATGATCTTCCTTCTGTGCAGTTGCCTCGATGCAGCTTTCATGTATTGCATCTGACCAAGTGCTGTCCTAATTTTTCTGGAAATTGTCACTTGCGGTTGATCATGGTCAAAAATTCCGTTTCGGTAAGAACCGGTACATTATGCTCCCTGGCTTTCTCCAGTTTGGAGGGTCCGGGTTCCTCACCTGCCACAAGATAACTTGTCTTTCCGGTAACTCCGCTCTGTATCTTGCCTCCGTTCTGAACTATCAGGGCTTTCAGTTCATCCCGGCTGAAATTAGAAAAAACACCTGAAATGACAAAAGCCTGTCCTGCCAGCCTGTCACTGAGAACAACGGTCGTAGCGTTTTCTGCGACTTCCATTTGTAATCCGGCTTTTTTCAATTCTCCGATAAATTTCATGCCGGAAGTTTGCCTGAAAAAATCATATACGCTTTCGGCAATTTTCTCTCCGATTTCTTCCACACCGGTCAACTCCTCAACCGTGGCATGGGAGATCGAATCCATATTTTTAAAATGCTGAGCCAGTTTCCTGGCAACTGTTTCCCCAACATACCGGATACCGATGGCGTACAGGACTCTTTCAAACGGCACTGATCTGGATGCCTGGATGCCCTTGAGAATTTTTTCCACCGATTTTTCCTGCAGGGATATTCTTCGGACTTTATTTCCGTCTTCCGGCTGAAATACCTTTTCCAACCCAAGCAGGTCTTCGTGTGTCAGTCGGTATAAATCCGCCGGTGTATGTATCAGACCGCGGTCAAATAATAATTCAATCTTGCCTTCGCCCAGGCTGTCAATATCCATGGCCTTACGGCTGATGAAATGCTCGATTCGGCCTCTGATCTGCGGAGGACAACCATTGATGTTCGGGCAATAATGAAGGGCCTCCCCTTCCTTTCTTTCAAGAGGTGTATGACATTCGGGGCATTGGGAAATATACTCCACCGGAAGGGCATCAGCCTTTCGCCTTGACAGGTTTACTCCGGTAATCTTTGGAATGATCTCTCCGCCTTTTTCTACATACACATGATCGCCGATTCTGAGATCAAGTTTGCTTATCTGGTCGGCATTGTGCAGGGTTGCGCGTTTAACAGTGGTTCCCGCAAGGTGAACCGGTTTCAGGTTTGCCACAGGTGTAACAGCTCCCGTTCTTCCCACCTGATAACTGATTGAAATCAACTCAGTACAAACGGTCTCTGCCTTAAACTTATAGGCAATCGCCCACCTCGGGGATTTTGCTGTAAAGCCCAGATCCTTTTGAAGGGAAAGGTCGTCCACCTTGATGACCACACCGTCGGTATCATAAGGAAGTGTATGCCTGGCCGTATCCCAATGGCGTATGAACGCTTCCACTTCCTCTGTGCCTGAACAGCGCTTCATGTGCTCACATACCTTAAAACCCCATTCCCTTGCAGCGATAAGCGACTCATAGTGGGTACGGAATACAGCAGGTTCACACAAAACAAAATACAGGTAACAGTCCAGATTCCGCATTGCAACTACAGACGAGTCCTGCATTTTAATGGTTCCAGATGCTGCATTCCTCGGGTTCTTCAGGAGCTTTTCTCCGATCTCCTGTTCATTGTATCCGTCTTCCCGGAGTTGGGCGGCCATCTCATTATTGATTCTTTCGAAAGACCTGTGGGGCATAAAAATTTCACCCCGTATTTCAAATTCATCCGGAAAAGAAGATTTACGGAGCCTGAGCGGAATGCTCCTGATGGTTCTCACATTTGCCGTAACATCGTCGCCTTTTTCACCATCTCCCCTTGTGACAGCCTGAAACAGCCGTCCATTTTTATAGGTTAGTCCGATGGCGACTCCGTCAAACTTCAGTTCACAGACATAATGGAAAGGCCCGTCCACAATCTTACGGATTCTTGCATCAAATTCAAGAATTTCTTCAGGAGAATAGGTATTCCCCAGGGACAACATGGGATATTTGTGCTTTACCGTTTTAAATTCACGGGTAATAGTACCGCCGATGCGACGGGATGGGGAATCAGGGAATGCAAACTGAGGAAATTCTTTTTCCAGGTTCTCCAGTTCTTTCAAAAGACGGTCAAATTCGCCGTCGGAAATTTCCGGATCCGACAGCGCATAATACCGGTAATTATGGTGATCAATTTCCCTGGTAAGTTCTTCGATTCTCGATCTGGCCTGTATCTCGTTCATAACCTTATGGCTCAAAGATAGGACACTGCCTGTTCATACCACAATCCGGGTCTGCAGAATAATGTGGTGTTTTTGGAAATCCTTGTTTACCTTGCAGAGACCAATCACATCCTCATGGAAACTACAACACCAGGATCGGAATTTTCCGACAAATTTGAACTCGCAGTATCTGAGAGCGCCCTCGTGGCACTGGAATCTGCCCGGAAGTGGGCCATGTTTCTTGCCGTT
>JADZBN010000168.1 GCA_020852075.1 Bacteroidia bacterium | reverse complement strand
CGATGAGCTTTGAACGGTGGATGCCTGCCTGCCTTGCTGCAAGCAGGCAGGAATATCACACAGTTTAAATACAACGGATAAATATCCGTCGGAGCGTCGTCGCATTTATTCAAGTGTCGAGCAAATCTAAGGCAGCAGGGCGGAGCGTCGTCGCATTTATTCAAGTGTCGAGCAAATCCAAGGCAGCAGGATAAATATCCGTCGGAGCGTCGTCGCATTTATTCATGTGTCGAGCAAATCCAAGGCAGCAGGTACCTGGCCTGAATATTCAGAAGGTATTCAAAAAACATCATTAAGATACCAAACTTCAAATACTTCCATTATCTTTTGCCTGGTCAAAAAAAGTGTGTAAAGAAAATCAAGACTAAAAAATGCTTACCACCACACATCCAGGGAAAGCACATAGCATATTCTATGTGTATTTATCTTTTTTTCGATAATTCTTCATTCCCCTGTTTTTGAAATGAGCTTACGCCAGGTTCAGGACAACAACTTTATTTTCTGTACCTGAAGTATAATAGCGTAGGATGCCTGTCCTGCCCTTCATTGGAAATCAGCATGTCCCCGTTATCCATGAAGGTGATGCCTTCTGCTTTATTGAACAGTGTTGGATTCAGGGACTCAATATGTTCAAGAATTCCTTTCATTGAAAAAACAAAAAGCAAATGATCTGCTGCAGAAAGCAGATAAAGTTTTTTTGTAACGGGATGAATGCAAATGGCAGAAGTGCTGAATTTTATCAGAGGCTCGGAAAAAAGCAGGCCTTTCTTTTTCCTTGACTTGACAGGAATGCCCGAATTATTCCTGCCTGCAAAATCCTTTATGGTTTGAAGATCAAATTCAAAAACCGGAGTATCGGAGAGCTTCCTTGTTTCCAAATCAAAACCATAGATGACCCTTTTGTCCTTTAATTCGGATCCTTTGCCAATCTTTCCTTTGCATGCAATGAGAAGGCGGTTATTATCAGGATCATAACACAGGCCTTCATTATTGTTGGCGGGAATACCGGTATCATACATCTTCAATTTGAAATTTTTTGATGTATAGTCTGATATTTCAAACAAAACTCCGTCACTTCGAAGTACATACATGGTATTACCAACCCGTGTAATGCCCTCATAGTCCCCGGGGATATTAAAAGTATATTGCTGTTTAATTACATTGCTTTTTTCATCATAAATAAAAAGAATCCCGTCCTCATCCTGGATACAGGCAAATGTGCCGGAATCAATCATGGTTAACCCGGAAATTTCATGAAGAATATAGGGCATAATGGATGTTCTGTCGGGTTTGGACAGATTGTATCCGGTTATTTTTTCATTGTTGGTATAGGTTGCGCCACAGCCTGTTACCAAAAAAATCAGTATTACAAATAATGTCGAAATCTTTTTAACCATAAATACCAGTTTGTGTATGTATTATTTCATGGCCCGCATTTGGCCGATGGCCACTGCCTTATCCGAGTACGTGAGTCTTGCAGATCAACGCACAGTAATCCGGATGCTGCAAATGTAACGCTTTGCAGGTTCCATTTATTGTGAACAGAAGCCCGGGATATGGGGAGCCGGATTGAGGGAAAATTCTGAGATATGCGTGAAGTTATCCATCTCTCGTAAAACCGTGTTCCAGGATAGATACTGATTTTTGGATCAGGATGAACGGCAGTCACTTTGTATAACGCCTCATGTCTGACCGGTTGCGGAAAAATGTATTGAATTTCACGGCAACAGGAAATGAAGGAGGCCTGTATGCCTCCGGATCATGAGACAGGAACCGGCCAATAATGATCAGTTCCCGTATTTGGGCAGTCGCCAGGCTAACAACAGAATCAGGATGGCTGCCACAGTGGTGGCAGGTTGCATCCATGAAACATAACCGATAATGCTTACCTGTACGGTGATCCAAAGTAGGATGATGATGGCCGAAAATACAGCAGTTCTTTGTGCCATTCGATGAGATCGGAAAACCGCGATGGCTGCATATCCGGTGAAACCGCCCACCACAACGAACAGAAAAAGGGCTGGAATAAAATAGTCATGAAAGGGACTGCCAGCCAGCCATTCTTTTGGAACATTCTCTGCTCCAGCCAGTCCATAATATCCTCCGGCAAATGCATTTAGAGCTACAATCAGGAGTAACATTCCTAATACATAGCGGATAAATTTTCCCATCGTGGTATTATTGCGGGCGGTCTGCCCTGCTTTAATAATAAAAGTACAATGGCATCGTATATTGTAATAGCTAAAAATTTGTACGAATAATTATTTAAGCTGTTCAAACCGTGCCTGGAAAAACCGCAGGTATTTTGGTTCATAAACCATTTTCAATCCCTTTATTTTTTTTCTACGGTCATAAACCATTGCTACTGATTCCGCTACCACGTCCATGTGGGCCTGGGTATATACCCGGCGGGGCAGGGTAAACCGGACAAGTTCCAGTTTGGGATGATAATTTTCCCCATTTGGTTTCCGGCCTGCTGAAACAATTCCTCTCTCCATGGTCCGTACCCCTGAATCCACATAAACCTCACCGGCCAGTGTCTGTGCCGGAAATTCATCCTGCGATATATGAGGCAGGAAGGCCTTTGCATCAACAAAGATGCCATGTCCTCCAAAGGGTTTTACAGTCGGAATCCCGTAGCTTTCCATTTTCTTACCCAGGTATTCCACCTGGCCAACACGTGCAGCCTGGTGTGCATCACTCAGGCTTTCACGAATACCAACAGCAATAGCTTCCATGTCACGGCCTGCAATTCCCCCATAGGTGTGCAGGCCTTCATAAGCAACCACCATGTTTCTTGCTTCTTCAAAAGTATCCCAGTCATTGATTGCCAAAAAGCCTCCGATATTTACCAGAGCATCTTTTTTTGCACTCATGGTAGCACCGTCTGTGAGGGAACAGATTTCTTTGACGATATCCCGGACCTTTACGCTTCCGTAACCTTTTTCTCGTTGCTGAATGAAGTACGCATTCTCGGCCACACGGGTCATATCATGAATGATCCGGATACCATGCTTTTTTGTAAACTTTCTTAACTCTTTTAAATTGGCAATACTGATGGGTTGCCCACCGGCCATATTCACGTTGGTAGCGATACATACATAGGGTATCTTTGAAGAACCAACTTTCTTAACGAGGCGTTCCAGTTTATTCAGATCTACATTTCCCTTGAACGGAAATTCACTGGTTGCATCGTGCGCTTCATCAATAATAATATCTTCAAATTTTCCTCCAGCCAGTTCCTGGTGCAACCGGGTTGTGGTGAAATACATATTCCCTGGAACATAATCGCCTTTCTTTATCAGGATTTTAGAAAGAATATGTTCTGCGCCCCTTCCCTGGTGGGTAGGAACGATGTACTTGTAGCCATAGTATTGCCGGATGGCTTTTTCCATATTATAATAACTCTTGCTTCCTGCGTATGCTTCATCACCGGTCATAAACGCCGCCCATTGCTGATCGCTCATTGCATTGGTTCCGCTGTCGGTTAACAGGTCTATATATACATCTTCCGCACGAAGCAGGAATGTATTGAATCCGGCTTCTTTCAGGGCTTTAACGCGTTGTGGACGGGTTGTTACTTTCAATAATTCAACCATTTTCATTCTGTAAGGTTCTGCCCAGGACCTCTTGTCAATTTTTGCCATAGGTATTTATTTTTGATTTAGAATTAGATTCATTGATTTTTTACGGTTTAATTATTCCATGAAATGATTCTTTACGGGTTTTCAGGAAAGCCGCACATGAAATCACCTGAAGGAACATTAAGGGGATGCAATGCCTCTGCTACTATTCGTCATGTCCTGAATGTTCCATGATTTTAAACAAATGAAACAGGTAAGGAAAAAGGGCGTCCATGCTTTCTGAGGCTCCGCGGGTTGATCCCGGAAGGGCAACGATAAGCGTGTTCCCTTTTAACCCTCCGAAGCTTCTGGATAACATGGAATAGGGTGTCAGCTCCTGTCCGTAATTCCTTGCTGTTTCACCGATCCCGGGGATTTCCCGGTCAAGCATCGGGCGGATAGCTTCCGGTGTAACATCTCTGGATGACAAACCCGTGCCACCGGTCAGGAGGATCAGATCTGTCTTGTTGTTATATAGGAACTGAACTTTTTCCTGTATCGCTTGCACTTCATCCGGAATAATGGAGTATTCCTTTATTTCCACGTCGTATTTTTCCAGTTTGCTGATGATGGATTTCCCAGCCGAGTCCTTCTTTTTTCCTGCTGAAATACTGTCTGAGCAAACAATCACGGCAGCCGCAATGGTTTTTTTCAGGGTATCTTTATAGTCTGACTTGCCTCCCTTTTTCTTTAAGAGTTTTATATTCTGGATTTCAATGCCTTTATCAATAGGCTTCAGCATATCATAAATGGTTAACGCTACAACGGATGCGCCATGCATAGCCTCCACTTCAACACCTGTCCTGTAAATCGAATGTACTTCTGTTTCTATCAGGATATTCAACCCTTCAATGGTATGCCGTACCGATGCGGACTCAACGGGCAGCGGATGGCAATCCGGTATCATATCTGCCGTTCTTTTAATGGCAAACAATCCGGCTACACGGCTGGCCTCCAGGACATCTCCTTTTGGAACGGTTTTGTTTTGAACGGCAGCAATGGTTTCCGGCCGGCTTACTCTGACAACCGCCTGTGCAATGGCGAGACGGTGCGTTTTAATTTTTCCTGTAATATCTATCATGAATTAGTAATTACACATTGACATCTGAAATCTGTTTATTGAAACATTTGTAAGGCTTTCGGAGGGATTGTTCTCTCCGGACGTATCCGCTGTTGCAGTATCAACTGTTT
>JADZBN010000167.1 GCA_020852075.1 Bacteroidia bacterium | reverse complement strand
CCGTGAATTCCGAGGTTAATATCAGGTTTCCGGAGATCAAGGTCCGAAAAGAAAATGTCCGACATGTTTTCATCGTAATGCTGGCCGGTATGGATCAGAAATTCCTTTATTTGCGGATATCCCTGGAGCGCACGGCTGACTACCGCAGCTTTTATAAACTGCGGCCTTGCTCCAATAACGGTAACCAGTTTCATCATAGGCAAAGATCAAAAGTAACCAAACACTGCCTCACAAAACATTTAACAGTCTATTGAAAAACAAATTTTTTAAGAACTACCTGTTAACCTCCAATACTTTAGACAATTTACCAGGCTTTTTTCTGAAAATGAGAAACCGGAATATCCCTGCCCAGTACCCGGCGCCATAACTAAAATGAATGGATGGGAATACAAGGATCAACGGGAAAAAGAGTGCCATACCTGATCTCAAGGCAATTACAACGGAAAAAAACAGAATGGATATCAGGTACATGATCCCAAGGGCAACAACAATAATCAGGGCCAGCGTTGAGAAGCAGGCAAGAATGGCCCCGGAAATGAAGCCAGCCAGCAGCAGCGGAGGGAAAAACTGCCGCCATGTAGCCGGCTTTCCTGTCTTCCGGTTAACCAACGGTTTGAATAAACCGTATTGATAGAACATCCTTATCATTTTCCGGAGGGTATTCCTGGCAAAATACCGGATCTGAACCGAGGGAATCAGCATGATTTTTCTGCCGGAATTCCTTAGGCGTGCATTGAATTCATCATCCTGGTTTCGAATCAGGTCCTCATCAAAGAAGCCGATTTTATCAAACACGGATCTTCTGTAACAGCCAAATGGAACGGTGTCCACTTCAACCGGCCGGGATGCGCCAAGGCGGTAACGTGCATTACCAATCCCAAACAGATGAGATGTAGCCTGGGCAATAGCCTTGGCCATCCTTGAGGAGTTTCCGGGTTCTGTAATCCAGGATCCACCGGTATTATCCGCATTGTATCGGTTTAATCCATCTACCAGTACGGTAATATAATTTAAGGGATAGACAGCATGAGCATCCATTCTGATGATTACTTCTCCGGCAGAAACACGGATGGCAGCGTTTAATCCATGCGGTACCACCTTTGCCGGGTTGTCAATATACCGGATGAATGAATATTGTGCACAGAATTCATCCAGGATCCCGCGGGTTCCGTCATCACTCATTCCATCAGCAATAATCACCTCTATCCTGTCCTCAGGGTAATCCTGACTGACGATATTCTCCAGTACCTGGCGGATATAACCTGCTTCATTCCTGCACGGAATGATAATACTCACAAAGGGGACCAGGATATCAGCCATGGTAATATTCAGAAATAAGCCACGACAGGGAATCTTTCATCCAACGGATGTGCCTGGGTGATTTGTATAGTCCCGTTGTAGAATGTTCGTAATGATATAAGTGAACTGAAAGAAGGTACTTAACCTTCATGTTATACTTTCTGCATTGTTCTGCAATAAAGATTTCTTCTCCAAACAAAAATCCCCCATAATCGAAACTGCCCCCTTTTTCAAAGAAGGTATGATTAAAAATCATAAAGGAACCATGCACAGCATATATGTAAGATGCTCCCTCAGCCTGATTTGACGGATATCGTTTGGAAAATATTCTCTTCATCACAGATAAAAACTGATACATAAGATACAACGGGTAAAAAGAATAGATGGTTCTCAGGAATAACAGCTTGCTCTTTGTAAACCGCAGCACACTAAACGGATTCAGGTGCTTTTTATTTCTGGTAGATTCAAGATCTGGCCCTGCCACATCATAATCAGATGATTCAGTGGCCATTTTAAACAGGGCATCTGTTGCTGAAAATTCCAGGTCAGCATTGCAAAGAATAACAATACCATGTAATGGTGACGCTGATTTCATGTATTGTTTTAATGCAAATGAAGCTGCACCCATATAACCGCGGTTTATGCCCTCTCCGATTATTTCAATCCATGGGAATTCCTGCTGCAGCACGGTCAATTCAGAAAGTTGACGGGTACCGTTATTCACAATGATGATACGGAAATTCGCCCCTTCCTGAACCACCAGTTGTTTCCGGACAAACCGGTAAATTTCCTTTTCATTAAAGTAGCAAACCAGAATAATCAATAGCTCAGGGTGTTCCACTCAATAATCTCCTTTCAAAAACCTTTTAAGCGTAAAAAAATAGGCCTTGTATTTCTCTCTGAATGCCGGTGAAAATGCTGATAAGAGACCAGACAATATCCATCTTGTCACAATATGCAGAAATCGAAAAAACCAGACAATTATAAAAGTGATCCGGGAATGATTTTTTTTGAAATACCTTATTTTAGTCAGCACCTGACTGGAGATCATCATTGAGGGATTCTTCTTGCCGCTTGCACCAATATGATGAATGATGGTTGCACCGGGGAAGTAACAGGTTTGTAATCCATTCATTTTTGCCCGGTAGCAATATTCCATATCTTCTGTCCAGAACAAATCTTCGTCAAGCATACCAATTTTTTCAATTGTACTTCTTCTGATAAACATTGCAGCCCCCGAAACTGCTTCAACAGGAATCGGGCCGGAAACCGGTTTTCGGAAATACCTGTTTGATCGTTTCTGAAATCGGTGGAGGTAAAAAACTTCAAGAATAATTTCCCGGACTTTAATAAATGGCTGAATGGAAAACTGCAGGCTGTGGTCTGGGTTCAACAAGCGCGGAGCAAGTATGGCAATTTCGGGATGAGCCTCCATATACCGGTACATCAAATCAACAGCATCATCACAGATTTCGGTATCCGGATTAAGGAGGAAAACATAGCTGCCAGAAGATTGCCTGATTGCCTGATTATTGGCTGCGGGAAATCCTGCATTGAAGGCATTCTTAATAACTGCCGTTTCCGGAAATTCGTTTTGTAACATTTCAACAGTGCCATCATCACTATGGTTGTCCACTACAATGATTTCCAGTTGGGGGTTTTTGCGATTACCGATACTCAACAGGCACGTTCTGAGGAGTTCCTTAACCTGATAAGAAACGATAATAATACTTATTCCCACTTTCATATTATTGAGTCAGCCGGATATTCTTTTTCTCCTTCAGATAGAATATCAGGATTAATGTAAGCCAGGTTAAACCTCCCACTATGGTTCCCAGCGCTGCTCCAAGAGGTCCCAATTGAGGTATCAGAACAAAGCTGGAAATAATACTCAGCATTGAGCCGAGAAATACACTGGTGAAAGTGTATAAAACTCTTTTTCGGTACAACAGTAATAATCCCGTTACCTGTGCAAGAACACCAATAGACAGCCCTGATACCATCACCGGAATAAGAACAAGAGATGCATTAAAATTTTTATCAATCATCCAGGAGGCAGCCATTTTAATTGCAAATCCTGCAACAAGAAAGAACGAAATTATAGCAGGAAATACCAGCCTTAGCCGTTGGGAATACTGACCTTCCGAAAACCGCTTCATGGTTCTTGGGTTGTTGGAACTGAGAAACGGCTGGATGATGATGGGGTCAAAAATCGAGGTAAATTTTACTGCCAGGGAAAAAATTCCAACATCTGCCAGCGTGCCATAATGCAGGAGTATCCACCGGTTGGCGCTGTTCATGAGCCAGTAAGAAATCACGCCGGGTACGAACGGGAGGCTCAGGCGGAGTATGGATTTCACCCTGTTCATATCCCAAAGAAAGGTAAATCTGAATATTTCTTCCCTGAAAATAATGGTGGCAATGGAAAATGAAATAAGAAGGTTGATGGCATTTGCCCAGATTATTCCGCTGATTCCCGCTCTGAGAAAATAAACCAGCCAAATATTCAGTGACATTCCAATGATTCCGAGAAGTACCTGAAGAATAGTTACAAATTTCGCCCGTTCCTCAATTTTCAGCAAGCTGATAAAAACATTTTGAAAGAAACCCAAATAAGAAGTGAAAACACCAAGGTAAATCAGGCTCAGTTTCAGATCTCCAAGAATCAATTCATGACGGAAGGCAAGAAAAAATCCGGTGAGTAAATAAAAAACAGTGGAAATTGCGAGGTAAATGGAAAAAACAGAATAAATAAGTTTCCTTTTACCCGCCTTGTCATGGTGCCAATAATCCATATAAATATACTGAAACAATCCCATCGCAAAAACGACGTCAAGAATTCCGGTAAATGTGTTCAACAACTCCAGGTTGCCGTATTCTTCAGGACTGAGCATACGGGTATATAAGGGAATCAGGAAAAAAGAAATTCCCTTAAGGAAAAGCGCACCCAGGCCATATATCATCATATTCCTGAATGTCGCCGAGCCGGTTATTTCCAGGAATAATCTTTTAAGTCTTATAAAATAATTTTTCAATTTTTAACGATGTATATTTGTAACCTCATTTTGCATAATTTTCTGTAAAAATATTTTCCTTTATCCGTTTTGTGATATTGACGTTTCTTTTTTATGCAGGATTTCTGACCATTCTAACCAATAGAAGGAACGGTATGAATAAGGGCATGATCAGTAAAAGAAGCACCATTTTATAAACCGGCATACGGATTCCGATGAGGTATGAAATATCTTTTTCCCGGACAGCAAGAACTGCCATTCTGAAAAGTTCTTCCATGGTACGGAATATCACATAAGGGAATAGTTGCAAAGGGAGTTTCCCGCTACTGAGGACTTTAATCCATACCGGTAGCAGGTAATGACGCATTACCTTAACATTCGAATTCAGACTTCCGTCGTGGATTCGCACCAGGGCCAGGCTGTTATCTGCCTTAATAAACCTGAACACCCCGCCATTTTCTGCCATTCTCAACCAGTAATCCCAATCTTCATAGCCTTTTAGATTTTCATCCATTTTACCGGTCTTGTCAACCATCAGGCGCCGGATGAAAGGGGCATGAACGGTAAAAATATTATACCGTACCAGTTGACGCAGCAGAGGATATCCTGAACCGGACACCAGGGGCATCCACTCCCTGTCGGGTGTTTTCATTGAAAAATATTTCTTTGACACATCATTGTTTCTGAAATACCTGACCTCGCTGTACACAAGGTCAGTCTCGGGGTGCTCCCGGAGGTATTCCGCCCCTGTCCTGATTTTCTCAGGCTCAAGAATATCATCGGCATCCAGAAACTGAATGAACACCCCTTTTGCTTCCTGAATGCCTTTGTTTCTTGCAGATGAAGGGCCCTTGTTATTACGGATAAAGAGTCTGAATCTGTGATCCTTCTGAATGAAATCCCTGGCAACATCCTGAGAATTGTCCGTGCTTTCATTGTCAATTATCAGACATTCCCAGTTGGACCAGGTCTGTGCAAGTATGGAATTCAATGCAGCAGGCAGGTATCTCCCATAATTAAAACTGGGTATAATTACAGAAACCAGCGGCTGGCTGTCCATAAACTATGATTCATATAATTTTTAATGCAGTGAGTAGCCTGTACCAACGTGAACCAAGCAGTTTATTATATGCCTTTGCGGTTTCAATTACAGGTCCGGGAAAATATCTTTCCTGAACAGCCTTCCTTTCCTTTAACTGCAACAGTCTGTTTGCCGGGAGAGAACTCATACCACTGGTATTGAATACAGATATAATCCGGTTGACATATTTTGTACTTGCCTGATGAACAATTATGGACTTCAGAAAAAAATCATAGTCTCCCACAATTTTAAGGGATTCGTCATACAATCCGAACCGGGTAAAAAGTTCTTTCCTGATAAACGAGACCGGGTGCCAGAGTGTGTCACGGATCATGTGATGAAAGGTTATCACAGGCGGCATGGTGCCTGCTTTCCTTCTGCCATTTCCATAATCAATTATCATGTTGCCATACACAATATCGGCTTCTCGGGTTTTGCCAAATATATCAAGCAATACCCGTGAATCGGCCAGAAAGTCTCCCGAATTCAGGAAAAGAAGATATTCTCCCTGTGCGAGGTGAATGCCCTTGTTCATTGCCTCATACACACCACGATCCTTCTCCGAAATTCTCCGGGTAATTATCTTTTCATACGATTCCAACAGACTGAGGCTACCGTCAGTGGATCCTCCATCAATAACAATCAGCTCATAATTTGTAAAAACCTGGGAAGCAATTCCTGCCAGCGTTTTGGCAAGCCCATCCCTGTTGTTCAGATTAACCGTAATTATGGAGAGTGGTTTCAAACCTTGATTATTTCAGCATTCCAAGATACAGATCGTGATATTTCGATACAACAACAGAGGTGGAAACTTTCTCCAGAAAATCAGCCCGGATCTTTTCCCGGAGAAATCGTTTGGGATATCGGAGAATTTCCCTAATGGCATCTCCCAGCATCCTGCTGTTACCGGCAGGAACGCATATTCCGGAAATTCCACCAACCAATTCGGGAATACCTCCGGAATCGAAGGCCGCAACGGGGGTACCGCAGCATAAGGATTCGCAAACAGTATTCGGAAAATTATCCGCCAAAGAAGGAATTACAAAAACATCTGCAGCATTGTAGGCGTTGGACAAGATCTTATTGTCAGTCACATAGCCAAGCTGCAAACGATTGGGAAGAGGGATTTCACCTGATATTTCACCTGCAATCAACAGGAAAACATCAGATAATTTTTCATCCAGCAGCGCTTCCAGCAAATATCTCATTCCCTTCCTCCGGTCATCCGCTTTATGGGCAACAAAAAAAACCACTTTGGCATTTGCGGGAATTCCCAGTGATTTCCTGGCCGTGTCGGAATCTGAAATGTTGAAATCATGTTCATTACCTGCATTAGGAATAACATGATGCCTGAACCTGCCGAGTAGTGCAGACCGGGAAGAACATTTTCCCAGCCAGGAAGAGGGAGTTACTATTTCGAGATCACCTTCCGTCAACCCTGAAAGAGCCTTCCTTTTATTCTTCAGCCATTTTCCCGCGTAGAATTCATCTTTGGCGCCCGTTAACAGCGGACACGGCGAACAATCCAATTGATACCGTTCGCATTCCATAGAGTAGTGACAGCCGCCGGTAAAAGGATGCATATCATGCAATGTCCATAGAATTTTTTTATTAAGGTCCGAAAAAAAGTCAGGAAAATTAATCATGCCTTCGCTGATCCAGTGAAGGTGCAGCAAATCTGCTTCTTTTACAGCCCGGTGTTTTCTCAGGTCGTTCACAGAAACTTCAAATGAAAAATTATCCCATCCATCAGGGCTGCCCGAAACATACCTCAATTTCATTCTTTCATGCGGTAAGGAATATATACCTGCGTACTTCATTGCCTTCCGCGCAGTAAAATAAATCCGGCTGGTAACACGTTCCGGTACATACCGGTGATGAAATGGTACATCCTCCTCAAAACAATGCAGACTCAGAAATTCCGAATGGACACCAAATGCAAGAAGTGCCTGGTGAAGCCGGAGAGCGGCTTTTCCGGCTCCTCCCCTGTCACTGGTACTAAGATGGACAATTTTCATATCAGGATGAACCGGTTATGTCCGTATTGCGTGAATGTCTAGCTGCAGATCCATTCCTGTCTGCACATTCCAGGTCATGAAAGGGCTTTTAATGGCCTTTCCAACCCTGTGAATGTTGTATCTGAACCCACAGTCTGAAAGGACCTGCAATAATCCGGAAAGCTCCTGATTTCTTTCTGCCCAACTGTGGTATTCCAGAAAGAGATATTTTACCTTATGCAATTGACTCCTGCAATCTTTTATTACGTCACATTCTGCTCCTTCAATATCCATTTTCAGCAGGTCCACGGCAGATTCCTTTTCCAGCATTGATGACAGCCGGATGCCCTGTACCCGGGATCTGTTTTCTCCCTGGAACAGTGAGCCTCCGTCCGCTCCTTCGCTGCCGAAATCCAGCTCCTGATTGTCAATCCATACAGCAGCCTTGTGTAATGCAATGTTTTTAATATCCCATTCCTGACAATTTTTTTTCAGGCAATCAAAGACCTTTTCATCGGGTTCAAAGGAAAGAATCCTGCATCCGGGATACTGCATGGAAAAATACAGGGATGCGATGCCAACATTTGCACCGCAGTCAAAAATCACCGGCTCGACGGAAGGTGAAGGAAACCGCAGCCGTTCCTCAGCAAATATCTCTCTTAACTGATATGCAACAGACAAGAAATCAGTGACAAGTATTTTTTTCTTCCTGAAATAAAATGAATGGGGAGAATACCTTGGAAATCGGTGTGCCGCAAGAATAATACGGTCCGTTTCATTCCGGAAAAACCTGTTTTTTATTTTATGGATAACAGTCATGAAAAGAATAAATCATGAACAGAGACCGGCAACTGTTCCCGTATCAAATTGGTGATCCTGCGCAGTCGCGAATTTTCCGGCAGGATGTGCTTCATTAAAAGCCGGTTTCTGCCTCTCAGTGCCTTCAGATCCTCTGTTACACGGGCAGGAAAGTTCATCACCGCAGACCGGGCGAGTTGCAGGCCGGCATTGTAATCCAGCCCTTTAACATGCGTACTTTCTTCTGAGAATCCCATTTTCTTTGCCATGGAAACCGGTGGAAACGCGGTCAGGCCGTTATGAAGGATGGACGTGGCGGTCCAGCGGATGGCCCAACTGTCCACCCTGCCATCAATCTGCCATTGAAGCATTCGTTCAAAATAGTTCAGATTCCGGAAACCATTGAATTTTCTCATGAGTTTCCTTTCTTTTAACTGCTGCATCAGTTTCTTTCCGTCGGGTTCAAAAAGTTTCCAGCTTCTTGCAAAAGTACCCCAGGCAATGCTGTCAGGATACCTGAAAAACAGCACCGGATCCTGTTCACTCCGGTTACTGAAATAATTCCATCCGCCTACGGCAAATACCTCCGGATTGTTTTCATACCTGTTAAGTGCATCGTTCATAAACCGGAGAAAATAAGGAGAAAGAATCGTATCATCCTCAACTACTATCACTTTTCCGAAGTCCTTAATAACCGCAGAAACGCCATCCAGTACCGATGCGGCCAGGCCTTTATTCGTGTCGGCTTCAGAAATAAAAACATTTTCAAAACCAGTTACCCCATGAATGATCTTTCGGACTTCCTCAATCCTTGCTATCTGATCCCGTGTTGCACCGATCTTAGGTCCGTCGGAGAAAATATATAACCTGCTCTGGTCTGCCAGTTCATTTGCTGCAAGGCTTTCCAGGGCTTGCCTGACCAGGGCCGGCCGGTTATACACAAAAAGAATAACAGGTGCAGTTATCAATTTCAGAGAATTATTGGTGGTAAAACGTTGCGGTGAGGATACCCTTCATTTTTCCTGTATTATTTTTTTTTCCAAATGGTTGTTTTCGAAAACCAGTCATTATAGGGAACAGGTGCAAAACCATCCATTTCAACCGTAAATAATGTATTTATCCTCCCCTGCGAATTTTTCGTATAGTATTCCCTTTCTGAATTATCGAGTATCAACAGTCCACCGCTTTTTACTTTACTGATTGCATGGAACAGACAGGAAGGCCTGGCCCGGCCATCAATAAGTACAAGATCGAAAAAATTGTTATCGAAAGCATCAATTGACCTGGCATATTTACCGAATTCCATTCCTCGAAAATCGGGATGATTGGAAATGTAACCTGATGGATCTGAAGGATCCGCAACAGATGCAGAATTCTCCGGAGGCAGGTACATACCTTTCCATCCTGACAGGCCGAGGTTTCTTATGGTCTTTTCCAATTCATGAAACCAAGTCCCGTCATGTTCAGCCGTGATTACTGTATTGATTTGCATCCGGGAAAGAAAAAACAGGGTGGATCCTCCTCCACCGTATTCAAAAACCTTCATATCCGGTTTCAGGTAATTTCGGAGATAGTGTATGAACGGATATCCAAACCAGGGTTGCCTGTCCTGTATTGAACTTTTACCCGGCAAAAGGTCATTCTTCCACCGAAAAAAATATTTCCAGTACCCGGAACTTAACCCCGATCTGTTCAGTTCCCTGTTAAATCTGTAAAAAGCCAAAAACCATCCTTTCATGAAATGTTTTTCAATTGAAAAGAATGTTCTACATAAAATTTCCCCTGGCCTTCCGGCAGTAATTTCCCGGTTCCAAAGTAATCTCCCGGTTCAACATGGAAACTTCCTGCATTCATTATCCAGTCGGAAATTTCTCCTGCATGGGTGCAATACAAGGTAAACGTATAATTCCCATGTTTCAGTGGAAGCCTGGGAATATGAATCCATACTTCTGCGGATTCCCCGTTAACAGCAGGGAACACAGTACCACTGGTTTCTGTATTGAAATGTGTAATCCGCTGGCCAAGGTCATCATCAATTCCCATGGAAACATGCAACGGGCCTGCCTGTTCTCCCGGATTCCGGAATTCAATGCCCAGGCAGATAAAACCGCCGCTTCCGCTTTGAAGGGAATTCACGACATTTTCTTTTTCATCCCGGAGGGTCACCGAACGGAACCGTACGATTCCGTTTCCTTTACGGTCTTTCCTGTCCCGAAGATCTGCACGGGAAGAGTCAACCGTTGAACGAAGATATTCTGAAATTACTGCATCCTTTTCACCTGTCATTTCAAGTTTTCCCTCTTTCAAATACAGGGCTTTATTACAAAGATTTTGTACCGCAGCCATATTATGCGAAACGAACAGCACGGTAAGGCCACCGGAGGCAACATCCTTCATTTTGCCAAGGCATTTTTTCTGAAACTCCGCATCGCCTACTGCAAGAACCTCATCCACCACCAGGATCTCCGGTTCCAGATGTGCAGCAACTGCAAAGGCGAGCCGGACATACATACCGGAAGAATACCTTTTCACAGGTGTATCCAGGAATCTTTCCACACCCGAAAAGGAAACGATTTCATCAAATTTGTTTTTGATCTCCGCACGGGTCATACCCAGCACCGAACCATTGAGGAATATGTTTTCCCTGCCTGAAAGTTCCGGGTGAAATCCGGTGCCCACTTCCAGCAGGCTGGCAACCCTTCCTTTGATAGATACCTTACCAGAAGTTGGCTGGGTAATCCTGCTGATGATTTTCAGCAGGGTGGATTTGCCGGCACCATTCCTTCCTATTATTCCAAATCTGTCGCCTTCGTTTATTTCAAAGGATACATCCTTCAGGGCATAAAACTCTTCCCTGGAAGGATTTGAATCCTTTATACCCACCAGGCTTTTTCCGGCCTTCCTGATACTCCTGGCTATCACATCCCGTAAAGCATGGTAGGGTTCTTTATCCCTGTGCTTCAGGATATATTTCTTATTCAGGTGCTCAGATTTAATGGCAAGCATAATCAGAATCAAATCACATCAGCAAATTCCCGTTCCATTCTTCTGAAGAAAAAAAGTCCGGCTAAAAACAGGAGCAGTGTAATGACAAGTGAAACCATAAAGCTGCCTCCGAAATCAGGAGGCTTTCCGCCCGTAATACACCATCTGAAACCGTCAATGACACCAACCATGGGATTCATGGCATACAGCATCCTGTACTTCTCGGGTACAACAGATGAGCTGAATCCAACAGGTGAAATATACAATCCAAACTGTACAATAAAGGGAATAATATACCGGAAGTCTCTGTATTTAACATTGAGAGACGAAACAAGGAATCCTGCACCGAGTGTCAGCAAAACGGCCATCAGAAAAAACAATGGAAGAAAGAATATCTGAATGCCGGGGATGAAACGGAACCAAAGCATCAGTCCGGCAAGTATTACCAGCGATATGGCAAAATCAACCAGGGAGACGATCACTGAACTGGCGGGAATAATAAGCCGGGGGAAATACACTTTTCCAAGCATGGAGGAGTTGGCGATCAGTGAATTGCCGGCTTCAGTGAATGCATTGGAAAAAAATTGCCAGGGCAACAATCCGGCGGTCACCAGGAGTGCATAAGGAACTCCATTAGAGGGAAGCCCCGCAAGGTTTCCGAAGATAAGGGTAAATACAATCAACGTCAATAAAGGCCGGATCACACTCCATGCAATCCCGATTATGGTCTGCTTGTATCTGACCAGAATATCACGCCACGAAAGGAAATAAAAAAGTCCACGGAATTTCCACAGGTCTCTCCAGTATGTCCTGGTGCTTTTGCCCGGCTCAAGAATGGTATCGAAATATTGTTCAGACATTTTTTCCGGCACCACTGTTTTTTTTATCAGATATTTTCATCAGCGTATTATTCAGTAAATGCATTATGCTTGAATTCAGGATATT
>JADZBN010000166.1 GCA_020852075.1 Bacteroidia bacterium | reverse complement strand
TGTGTAGCCGTCTCCTTTTCACGGGGTTTTTTTTATTTGCATCCGTATTACAAGCCTACCATGTCACCGGGCTTAACCCATTCATCAAACTGCTCAGGGGTAACATATCCAAGATCCACGGCGGTCTGCTTCAGGGTTTTTCCCATTTTGTGTGCTGTTTGTGCTATCTCTGCAGCTTTATAATATCCGATTTTTGTATTCAGCGCAGTAACCAGCATCAGTGAGTTTTCCAGGTTCTTCCTGATATTTTCACGGATAGGTTCGATTCCGGATGCACACTTGTCATTGAAGCTGACACATACTTCACCAATCAGCCTGGCTGAATGCAGGAAATTACTGATCATCACCGGCTTGAACACATTCAGTTCAAAATGGCCTGTTGCTCCGCCGATATTAATCGCAACGTCATTCCCGAGCACCTGTGCTGAAACCATGGTCATGGCTTCGCACTGGGTGGGATTCACCTTACCCGGCATGATGGATGATCCGGGTTCATTGTCAGGAATAAAAAGTTCTCCGATTCCACATCTTGGTCCTGATGCAAGCAACCTGATATCATTGGCAATTTTCATCAGAGAGCATGCAACAGTTTTGAGGGCACCATGCGCCTCCACAATCGCGTCGTGAGCTGCAAGCGCCTCAAATTTATTTTTGGCCGTAACGAATGGCAGTGATGTAAGTTTGGCAATATGCTTAGCTACATTTACCGCATATCCTTTGGGAGTATTAATTCCCGTACCCACCGCAGTCCCTCCCAGTGCAAGTTCGGCCAGGTGTGTCATGGAATTCCGGATGGCAATCATTCCATGATCCAGTTGTGAAACATATCCCGACAATTCCTGTCCCAGTGTAAGTGGGGTTGCATCCATCAGGTGGGTTCGTCCGATTTTTACAACATGCATAAACTCCTTCGACTTGGCCTCAAGGGTATCACGGAGTTTTTTCATTCCGGGCAATGTAACCCCGGTAAGGGTCTGGTATGCCGCGACATGCATGGCAGTCGGAAAAGTATCATTGGATGATTGGGATTTATTGACATCATCGTTCGGGTGAATGGCTTTCTTTTCATCCAGCAGGCTGCCGCCCTGAAGCACGTGGGCACGGTAAGCAATTACCTCATTTACATTCATGTTGGACTGAGTACCGCTACCGGTCTGCCAGATAACCAGCGGAAACTGGTCATCCAGTTTATGGTCCAGTATCTCATCACAAACACGGGAAATCAGGTCACATTTTTCTTTTGTCAGTACACCGGCATCCAGGTTAGCCAGGGCCGCCGCCTTTTTCAGAATCGCAAATGCTCTGATGATTTCCGCTGGCATTTTATCGGTATCCCTGGCTATTTTGAAGTTTTCAATGGAGCGTTGGGTTTGTGCACCCCAATACACATCGGCGGGCACTTCCACGATACCCATGGTATCTTTTTCTTTTCTCGTTTGCATAACAGGCGATGTAGGAATAATTTCAGTCATAATTTATTCAGAGTATCTCAAGCACCTTTACGGCCGGACGGCCAATCAGGGCTTTGTTTCCATGAATGACAATGGGCCGTTCGATCAGCACAGGGTGCTGACTGAGTATTTTTATCCATTCATTATTGCTGATTTTTTTTCCCTGGAATTTTTCCTTGTATAAGGGTTCCTTTTTTCTTACCAGGGATTCGGCAGGAATTTTCAGCATGGAAAGTATTTCTCTGATTTCCTTCTGTGACGGCTTTTCGACGAGGTATTCGTAAGTCTGGATTTCCTCATCCGTTTCATTTTTCAAAAGGGATAATGCAGTCCGGCAGGTACTGCAATTGGGTTTAAACCATATTTTCAGCATATCATTCAGTGTTTACTGCTTTCCATCAGGTACGCTTTAATAAAATCATCAATATCCCCATCCATCACGCCCTGTACATCTGATGTTTCTTTATCTGTCCGTAAATCTTTCACCAGTTTATAAGGGTGCATGACATAATTACGAATCTGCGAACCCCATTCGATCTTTCGTTTGGTTGCTTCCGTTGCAGCCTTTGCTTCCTCTTTCTTTCGCATTTCCAGTTCATAGAGTTGTGATTTGAGCATTTTCATTGCCCTTTCACGATTTGCTCCCTGGGATCTTTCCACCTGGCAGACTACCACAATACCTGTCGGAAGGTGGGTTATCTGAACTTTGGTTTCCACCTTGTTGACATTCTGTCCACCGGCGCCGCCGGAGCGTGAGGTCTGAATTTCAATATCCGCGTCCTTGATTTCAATTTCAATATTATCGTCCACCACGGGGTATGCAAAGACAGAAGCAAATGAGGTGTGCCTGCGGGCATTGGAATCAAAAGGGGAAATCCGGACAAGCCGGTGAACACCACTTTCACCCTTAAGGTAACCGTATGCATAATCACCGTCTATTTCAAGGGAGCAGGATTTGATGCCGGCGGTATCACCGTACTGGAGGTCAAGTTCGGTAACTTTATATCCGCGCTTTTCCGCCCACATGATATACATCCGCATAAGCATGGAAGCCCAGTCCTGGCTTTCGGTACCGCCAGCTCCGGAATTAATGTTGATAATAGCACTGAGGGAATCTTCTTCCGACCCGAGCATATTTTTAAACTCCAGGTCATCCAGAAGTTTAATGGTTTGCTGACGGTGTGCGTCCACCTCAGCCTCGGATACCTCACCCGCCTTATAAAAATCAAACAATACCGAGAGATCTTCCGACGAATGATGCAGTTCATCGAAGGCTTCTGTCCAGTTTTTCTTTTGTTTGATGGCCTTTAAAATCTTTTCGGCGGCCCTGGGATCATTCCAAAAATCAGAAGCATGAGTCAGGGCTTCTTCCTGTATGATGGCATTTTGTTTCCCATCAATGTCAAAGATGCCTCCTCAGAGCATCTTCCCGCTCTTTAATCTCTTTAAGTTGATCAGCTGTCATAACGGGCGCGAAGGTACGGTAAAAATTTAAAACACATACATTTTACATGGTACCGTGACGCCGATGTTTTCTTATAAATGTTCAGGGTTAAAACCATACTCCCCATCCCGTCAAAGGCTCCCATGTATTCATGAGGTACTGATTCATTCCTGATCATCCCCCAGTATTTCCCGGACCAGCTCAGGTTCAAAGCCTTTAAGGATGGCATACCCTGCAAGTTTTTGCCTGTAACCCGGCTTTTTGTCCCTCATTCTTTTCTCCCTGGAAACCAGAATAGATTTCAATACGATACGGTATTCAGAACTGTCAATCGCGGCAAGGGCACGTCTGATTAACGGTTCGGGTACTTTTTTTAATAAAAGACCTTTTCTGATTTTTATTTTCCCCCATTTATTGATCCTGAATTTTCCTCTGGCGAATGCAACCGCAAATCTTTCTTCTTTCAGGTAACCCTCAGCAATAAGGCCGGCAATAACCTGTTCCGTTTCTCTCCCTTTCAGGCCCCAGACATACAGTTTATCACGGACCTCCTGCTGACTGCGTTCCCTGAATGCACAAAATTTACGGACTCTTGAAACTACCTTGTTAATATCCGGCGGTATTTTCAGGCTGGAAGCTTTATTTTTTTCCGGCTGTGTGTTTTTCATGAAAAATCCTTCCGCAGGCAGTTGCATGAGCAGGTCATTCAGGGGAATACAGGCAAGATAAGGACTAATTTTCTGTTACAAAAAATAAGGGCTTAAGAATGTTCCATTCAATTTGATATGTTTGCCGGTCAATCCTCTTTTTCCCACATACGGAATTCTGTTATGAATTTTCTGAAAACAGTTGCCAGAAAAATTGTCTTTCCTGCCATTACGGCTACGGGTTTAGAGAGAATCCTTTCCACCTTCAGTACCCGTCAAACGGTTATACTCATGTACCACGGTGTTGTACCCGAAGCTAACCATTTACTTTCAGTGAACCATATCGGACTAGAAACCTTTGGAAGGCATTTGGAATATATCAGAAAAAGATTTTCAGTAATACCCCTGCAAGAAGCTTTTTCCAATTTCAGGCAGGGTATCCACCCGGAGAAAAAGAGTGTTGTACTGACGTTTGATGACGGATATGAAAATAACTATACCTATGCTTATCCGCTGTTGAAGAATGCAGGTTTACCTGCAACCCTATTTGTAACCGCTCAATGTCTTTCAGATCCTGAAATGCTGCTTTGGTATGATACGCTGGATCTCTGCTGTGACCTTATTGATTATGCGGGTCTGAAAGGCGGGATAAGGCTTCCCGGAAGGGAGAATGGTGAAAGTATGCAGGAAATTACAGGGTTGTCAGGATTGCGAAAAATGCTGAAATCCCTGAACAGGGAATCCAAACAACAACTTTTGTCCGGGTTGATTGACCGGGAGAAAGCCGTCAAAAGGATTTCCACCATTTCACCGGATTATTACCGCTTGCTGCGTAAAAGCCAGATCCGGGAGATGGCTGATTCGGGATTGATTGAAATCGGTTCTCATACCATGTATCATCCCAACCTCGATGTACTCAATGAAGGAGAACTTGCTTTTGAGCTTTCATCATCAAAAAAGTTGCTGGAAGATGCGACAGGAAAGAAAGTCATTTCTCTTGCTTTCCCTGACGGTGCATATAATGAACCGGTAAAACAGAAGGCAGTCACATCCGGATATGAGAATCTGCTGGCAGCGGATTACAGGCTGGCGACGGATTACAGCGACATGAACATTCAGCCCCGATTCAGCATAAGCAACACGACCACGGCTGAATCAGGATTCATTCAGATACAAATGGCTTTTCAAAAATCAGGTATTTAGAAGGTATCAAGATCCGCCAATACAAACCGGAGTTTTTCAAGCGGAAGTTGTGAATTGAAATTCAGGTATCCGACCGGAAGGCCCTGCAGGGGCTTACAGCATGATTCAAATATTCCTGCCTGCGTAGTTCCGGGGCTTGAAAAAAACACCAATGTATCCGCACCAATCAAAAAGGCCAGTTTCTTTAACCGAGAAATTATTACTTCAGGATTATGAGGTTTCGGGCAGGACAAATCACCTAGATAAAGAAAACCATCCAGTTTAATCAGAAAATTAATCTCACCAGACCGGATTTTTTTTATTCCGTTTCCGGTTTTGTAGTTCAAAAATAATTCAGAGCGTGAAATAAACGGTGCAGAATCATCATTCATTAACAGGGAAGAACCAAAATCAGAGAATTTCCCATACAGGCTCAGGACAAGAGAAACATAGAGGTTATAAAGGGGATTAAGGAATTTTATCTTTTTCACGAGTTTAAGCAGGGGCAGGGTAAAAATCCTGATCCTGTATTCAAGAAGATTTTCATTGTGAACCCAATTCAGTTTTTTCACAAAACCCGGATAGGAGTTCTTATTCGGAAAACCAAAAACGAATTCAATTCCCTCCTGTCTGCATAAATCATAGGTGGCCTTTGCAAGCCGGGTAAACAAACCCTTGCCTCCGTGCGCTGGATGAGTCATAGTATCTCCTGACTGGACAGCAACATGGGTTGAACCGTTATATTCAACCGGATAAGCATATACTCCATAAAATGCAGCCGGCTGGCCCTGTTGTGAGTAGGCAATAAAACCCAGGTTCCTGTGACCCAGGTAATCTGTTTTGTTTTTATCTGAATAATAATTTATCCCGGGATCAAAACCAAAGGCATGGATGGAAATACTGCAAAGATCCCGGTAATGCCTGTCTTCCAGCCGTTCAATCCTGTATTCATTCTCCTGAATCATATCCGTCATTTTGATTCCGGTTCCAGATTGTTTTTAATCCTGTCCAGGCCCTTTTCAATATCCTTTCCGGCCACTCCATCCATAAATGTCCCTAAAATCCGGAGAAGTGGATTCCATCCTGCATTAAAATCCAGACTCCAGGAGAGTTTTGTTCCATTGCCGGTTTCTTCCAACTGAAAATTTCCATGGGCAAGACCCTTATCCATGAAACGATAATCTGCCTGTATTCTTTGATTTTCCTCCGTTGCAATTATTTCTATGCTCCCTGCTCCCACTTCCCTGATCCTGCTGGTCCAGTTCATTTTGGCCCCCGGGCCTGAAGCGGGGCCTTCAAAAGTATAGGATGCTGTTGTATCCAGATCGAACCATGGGGACCAGTTATTCCAGTTTTTGAGATTGTTAAGATACCTGAAAACGGTACCTGAATCCTTATGAACAATCACGGATCTTTCGATGTGAATACGTGAAGGGAAAAATAAAATTCCAACAGCCGTAACCAGAAAAAGAAATACTGCGAGGATCCACAAAATCCGCTTAAGGATCTTCATAATCTTAGACCGGCCTTCACTTGTTTATGCAGGTTTTGAGGCTGTAGAATCTGGAACATTTGCCGGAGCCGGTACCGGCATACTTTCAACTTTTTGTTTCATATCAGCAAGGCCCTGGTCAAACATTTTCCCAATCATATAATCCATCAGACTTCCCATAATACGATAAAAGGGATTTGATCCGAAATCTCCGTCAAAACCCCAGGTAACTTTTACGGTTGCTCCGTTACTTTCTATCTTAAATTCACCATAAGAAGGCGGCATACTTCCCATTTCAATTTTCGTCTTCACATAACTGCCCTGTGTACTTTCCGTTATTGTAAGTTTACCCTTGCCAACATCACTGTTCCTGCTTTCCCAGGTATAATATGCACCGGCTCCGGACGAGGGGTCGCTATATATAATCTTTGCCTGCGGATCCAGTTTATACCAGGGAGACCAGTAGGACCAGTTTTTAAGGTCATTTATTACCTCATACACCTGATCTGTTGTGGCATTCATTTCTACCGACCTCTCAACGTGCTTATGAGAAGGAAGGAAAAACCCGATTACTGCTGCGGCTGCAATAACTATCAGAAGAACGATAAGGATTCTCTTCAGGATCTTCATAGAATTTCGTTTTGTCCTGCGAATCTATGAAAGTTGTTGTCAAATCCCAATTACAACGGGGATTAAGGGGAGATTTCAGTTCTTATCAGCGAAAAATCCTGAGCAACGGAAGAGAAAATAAAAGATAAACGTGGCAGGATGAAATCAGATTTTGATTTCTTCCACATTTTTATTAAAAAAGTGATATTCCATTATATGGTATGCAGAATTGGAAGTAACCTTAAGCTTCATTCTGTATTTCTTCTTCCACTTACTGGTGATGGATTTAAAAAAGAAACCCTTGTTGAGGTACGCTTCAATGTATGGATGCACCACGAGGGAAAGATCGTGTTCATTCTGCTCCTGCACAAAATATCTCAGGTTGTTTTCGATCTCGTCAATCAGCAGAATACTTGCTTTGATTTCCCCGGTACCATCGCAGGCAGGACATTTTTCTACGGTGGTGATATTGGTTTCGGGCCGTACCCGCTGACGGGTTATCTGGATGAGGCCGAATTTACTGGGAGGAAGAATGGTATGTTTTGCCCTGTCCTTTTTCATTTCCGTCTTCAGCCTTTCAAACAACGCCTTCCGGTTCTGGGCATTATGCATATCAATAAAGTCAACCACAATGATTCCTCCCATATCGCGCATCCGGAGTTGCCTTGCTACTTCGGCGGCAGCATCCAGGTTTACCTGGAGTGCATTGTTTTCCTGGTTTGTATCTCCGCCTTCACCCTTCACCCTGCCTCCGCTGTTAACATCAATCACATGCATTGCCTCAGTATGTTCTACAATGAGATACGAACCGTTAGCCATGGTTACGGTTTTACCAAATGCAGACTTAATTTGTTTTTCGACACCGAATTGCTCAAAAATCGGAAGCTTTCCCTTGTACAGTTTGACAATGTCCACCTGCTCGGGTGCAATGTTGGTGATATATGATTTTATTTCCTCAACCAGGGATGGTTCATTTACATGAATGGCGTTGAAATTTGCATTCAGAAGATCCCGAAGTATCGTTGAGGTGCGGTTGAGTTCACCCAGTATTTTCTGAGGGGGTTTGGCCGTCAGCAACATGTTGAAGATGGATTTCCATTTGGATACCAGGTCCTGTATATCCTTATCCAGTTCGGCAACTTTTTTCCCGTCTGCAACGGTCCTTACGATAATGCCAAAACCCTTGGGTTTGATACTCATTGCCAGCCGTTTAAGGCGTTGCCTTTCTTCCGCGCTCTTTATTTTCTGGGATATGGATACCATTTCAGAAAATGGCACCAATACGACAAAACGGCCCGCCAGGGAAATTTCGGAGGTAATTCGCGGGCCCTTGGATGAGATGGGTTCTTTGGCCACCTGAACCAACACCCATTGATTGGGAGAAAGCACCTGGGTAATTTTCCCGCCTTTGTTAATATCCTGTTCAGTCTGGAATCCATTAAGCAATGGATCAGGGTTCTTGCCTGTTGTGGTAAGCCGAATCAGTTTAAGCAAGCTCTGAACCTGAGGCCCCAGATCCAGATAATGGAGAAAGGCGTCCTTTTCATGGCCTACATCAACAAATGCAGCATTCAGGCTTGGGATTAATTTTTTGACCCTACCCAGGTAAATATCACCTACCTGGAAACTCTGATCCTTTTTCTCGCTGTTTAATTCAACGAGTCTTTTTTCCTCCAGCAAGGCAATATTTACCTCGCCAGCAGTTGAGTTGATTACTAATTCGCTGTTCAACGAAAAATGTATTTTCTAACGCACTCAGGCCATTCGCAGGTAAAAGAAAAGATCCTGAACAGAAATGTGTGCAAGTCCGGTTCATGCAGGCTGGTGACTCATCACAAGCCAAGGAGTTCTCCGAAAAGCCGGACTACCTTATGGTTTTTGCACCTGACGGCGGAAAGGATACCTGCCGGTATCCATTCCTTACCGTGATTTCTTTTTATGTCTGTTCTTTCTAAGACGCTTTTTACGCTTATGCGTAGCCATCTTATGTCTCTTTCTTTTCTTACCGCTGGGCATGGTCAGAGTGTTTAGTGGTTAATTATTTAATTGAGTCATTAAACTGTTTACTTCCTGCATAAGTTGCGGATTGGAAGTTTGTTTTTTCAGTATTTCAAGGTTTTCCCTTGCTTTTTCTTTATCTCCCAACCGGGCATAGGTTTGTGCCAGAAGGTACCTTGCCTCATATTTTCCCGGATTGATCTGAAGCACTTTTTCAAACCGTTCAACGGCTTTATCCAACTGACCCGACCGGACCGAAAGAATCCCAAGGTTAAACTGGGCATTCTCATGTTCAGGATTCCGGGCAACTACCTCTTTCAGCAATTTGATACCCTGCATGGGGCTGCCTGAACCTTCTGCATAACACAATCCCAGGTCTGTCTTGGCATCAAGGTTTGTCGAATCTATCTTAAGGACTCTTTTATAACTGTCCACCGCCTTCGATACCATAGCAGTCCGGATTATGCTGTCATCCGTCATCTGAAAGGCATCAAAGTAACGGTATGCCGCATTCAACCAGTCTTTTTCGCCGTTGGTAACCTCTGCTATCTTTTCAAAATAGAACGCCGAGATTGCAGGCTGTTGGGCACTGTCCCAAATATGACCCAGGGAATCCAGCAGTCTGGTATTATTTTCGTCTCCCGAGAGTGCTTTTTCAAGGTTTTCAACGGGAAGTAACTCCTGCCTTTTCAAGCCTTTTTTTGCCTGATCCAACATAGACGAAAACGAAAACTTTTCCGGGCTTTTTGCCTCCACTCCGGTTTCCGAAATTTTATGCGGAGCAAAGTACAAGGCAATTGAAAGTGCTAAAGTGCCGGCTATGAGCAACAACTGTTTGCTACCGGTCTGCATTCTTATCAGTCAATAGCTTCGGTAGTCTGATTCTTCTTGATTTTTGCATTCTTCACCTTATTCGCGAAGGTTTTTGCCGGTTTGAATGCAGGAATATTATGCTCGGGAATGATGATGGTGGTATTTTTGGAAATGATACGTCCCAGTTTCTGTGCTCTTTTCTTTACAATGAAGGATCCAAAGCCACGGAGGTAAACATTTTCTCCGTCCGCCATGGTGTTCTTAATTACTTTCATGGCAGCTTCAACAGCCTGTAACGCAACCGTTTTCTCGATTCCTGTTTTGGTTGAAATCTCTGCAACCAATTCTGCTTTTGTCATTTCTTTGTTTATTAAGTAATTGAATATTAAGGCCGCAAAGATAGTCTATCGCGGGAAATTGTGAAAACCCCTGAAAATAAAATTTTTCCATAAATCCGGGAATTGATAATATGCCTCCAAGGAAGGTGCAAAGTACACAAAATCAACTAAATAATTAGGTGAAAATTCAGGTTTTCCAGGAAAAACAAAAAAAATTTTGCACCGGTCTGCGATGGACGGGTCGGTAAAACAAGAAACGCATGATCCCTGGCCAGAAATTGTATCCTACCAAGGTAAAACAGTATATTTCAATCAATGCATCCAAAGAATATAAATGAGGATTTGTCCAAATCCCCTTTTTACATAATAAATGCGGATTTATATGGAAATTTAGGCCCGATTTCGGGATCTCATGGTTTCAGAACTAATTACCTG
>JADZBN010000165.1 GCA_020852075.1 Bacteroidia bacterium | reverse complement strand
CTGAGATCATCAAAGCCTTTACGCCTGAATTGCTGGTGGTAAACATGCAGGATGTGGATATCGGGCACTTCAACTTTACCAGCTATGCCAATAACCTCCGGAAGGCAGACTATGCAGTGGCCAGGCTTTGGGAAACCATACAAACCACCCCCGGAATGGCAGAGGATACGGTACTTATCGTGGCACCTGAACACGGAAGAAATTATTATACCAATACTTCGGTAGATGCTTCGGGGAGGCATGCCATTGATCATACAGCGCCCACCGACCCCAATTTTAACGGGGATCCGAACCTGCAAATGGCACGGGAAATTTTTTGTCTTATTGCAGGACCTTCCCATGTGGTGGTACAGGGACAGGTAATCAGTTCCGTTGCGGGAGAAAGTACCGAGATCGTACCTGCCATTGCCAGCCTCCTTGGATTCGAGGAAGCCATCAGCGGTACACATGGCCTTACACCCTATAATTTCTGCCAGATCCAGGCAGCCTTTGTATGAGAAAGCGGAAAATAATATGTGCATTATGGCTCGTATGCGGAGCAGGAATCGCCATGCTGTCTTCCTGTAAAAAGGATCCTTACCCCGGAAACCCTTACGATTCCGTGGACTATTCCGGCCATTCAGCCACAGATCCTGATCCCGATCCAAATTCCATCACCGGCCTTCATAAGAATATTTTCTTCCCCAAATGTGCGGTTCCCGGTTGTCATGACGGAACCTTTGAACCGGATTTCAGAACCATTGAGTCCAGTTATTCAACACTCGTATTTCAGCCGGTTAATAAGGTTACGCTGGATTCCGTCAAAATATTTTCACAACGGGTCATTCCCGGCAACATTGCTGATTCCTGGATTATCGAAAGACTCACAACATCAACGACGGAATATATGCCCTCCAATGGGATCCGGCTTTCCTCCGACGAGATTAATCATGTAAAAACGTGGATCAATGCCGGATGCCCGGATGCTGCGGGCAATGTACCCATAAAACCAAACCTCCAGCCCAATGTTACCGGTTATATCGCCCTTGATGGTAACAACAACCGAATAGACACCATCCGGCTGGATAATTTTCCTCTTAATCCGTTTTTGGTAAATGCCGGAAGCACCATGACGATTGCATTTGCATCCACCGATACAGCAGACGGACAGGATGCCACCGATCCCGGATTATTTACGGTAAAAGAAATTCATTTTTCAACGGACAAGAACAACTTCAGTAGCGCACTGTCCATTGACGCAACATTTTATCTGGCTGCTTTCAATGCCTGGTTTGTGACCGTACCGGTGAGTAACTGGCCGGCAGGAACGACGGTTTATTTCAGGATTTATCTGAACGACGGCCACCACATCAATAATGCGGAATTCCCCCGGTTTGAATCGCTTGATTATTACAAAACCCTGTACGCATTTCATGTCCAGTAAAGCATCATTACATTCTTTTGGTTCGCATCGCACATGGATTCTTCTGGTGTTATTTGTGCTATGGATGGAGACTGGCGGTTGCAAAAAAGATGAAATTGAATTTAATCCTGTTCCCTCTATTGAATTTGTTGCCATTTCACCCACAAGTGTTAATGAATTTACGGATCCTGTAATAATTACTATTAAATATACCGATGGAGACGGAGACCTGGGAGAGAATACTACGGGGGTGAAGAATTGTTTTGTCAGGGACAACAGGATTGGAATCACCTATCCCTTCAGAATACAGCAACTGGCACCCGATCATGCCAGCATTCAGATTACGGGGAATCTGGATATTGACATAGGCGGTCAGGGCATTACGGACAGTACCCTCCAGCAGACCGCAACCTATTCGGTGTTCGTGACGGACCGTGCGGGCCACCAAAGCAATACTATTACTTCCGGATCCGTATTAATTCGAAAATAGAGTACATTTTCAAAAGGATACGGTGTAACGGTTTTTTTTATTATTTTTCAAAAAATAAAAACTTGTAAATTATTTTCCTGTTATATTCTTGATTCATTTTAGTACCACACAAAATTAAATCGTCATGAAAAAAGGCTTACTTATCCTTCTGCTCAGTTTTATCGGCTTACCATTTTCACGGGCACAACAATGTTATTTTACGTATTCAGGTGCAGGAGCCAATGTATTGGTTTTTACCTCTCAGGTATTCTTACCCACCCAGTCTTTCGGGGTGTCCTGGGATTTTGGTGATGGGAGTACCGCTTCAGGTGCAACCGTTACACATCCCTATAGTGCACCGGGAACCTATCTTGTATGCAGCAATGTCCTTGACAGTATTGGCCAGGTATTCTGTACATATTGTGATTCCGTTTATGTGTCCGGATTCACTTCCGGTTGCTCCTTTTCCGCACTTCCTTCCGGTACCCTTAATACCACCATTCACTTCGTATCAAATATTTTGACTGCCGGAGTCATTTACCAATGGTATTTCGGAGATGGTGTATCCGGAATCGGGGATATAGTCGCCCACGCCTATGCCGCCCCCGGGACGTATAATGTTTGCATGGATGTTACGGACAGCATTTCCGGAAACTTCCTGTGCAATTATTGTGATTCGGTGAATGTCAACGGAACCTTCACCGGCTGCTGGTATTTTGCACAACCCACAGATTCTACAAATTCCACCTGGCTGTTTCAGAACCTTCCTGATACCGGAACCTATAATCTGTGGAACTTCGGGGACGGAAATACAGGGTCGGGTGATTCTGCACTTCATACATATTCCTCAAGTGGCACCTATTATGCCTGCCTGTATGTAATAGATATTGCTACAGGAAGCATAGTATGCACCTACTGTGATTCCATTGCAGCGGGCATTCCCTCAGGCAATTGCAGTTTTACCTACTCTTCTTCTCCGGCAAATCCCTTATTGATTGAATTTACTTCCAGCGCCGGAGCGGGAAGCCTTGTAACCTGGGATTTTGACGATGGAAGTACGGATACCGGAATAGTTGTCAATCATACCTATTCCACACCCGGTTCCTACAATGTTTGCATGGTGGCGACACCCTTCCTTGGTCCCGCCTGCACCTCCTGTTCTATAATTGTTGTTGATACTTCCGGCGGATGTTCATTCAGCTATCAGCCGGATTCGGTCAATAATTTACTCTACACATTTGCATATAATTCCAGCGGAAACTGCACCTGGGATTTCGGAGATGGTTCCACAGATTCAGGATCTACGGTGTCCCATCTGTACACAGGAATTGGCACCTACAATGTATGTGTTACCGAACATGATTCATCGGGAAACATTATTTGTACCGGATGCATCCCCGTCATCGTTGGTAACGGGACTATCACCTGCAATGCTTCATTCCTTTTCTCCACCCTCGGCCTGACATCCTATTTCATTGACTTGTCTGTACCACCGGTGCCCGGCACTTCATATATCTGGGATTTTGGAGACGGTGATACCAGTTCGCTTCGTTTTCCTCAGCATACATACGCTTTCCCCGGAACCTATACGGCCTGCCTTACCATTTATACTCCCGCTTCGCCTTCAAATCCGGCATGTGCGGATACATATTGTACTCCGTTGACAGTTGATACATCAATCATTCCCCCTGCTTCCTGCCAGGCCTTATTCGCGATTCTGCAGGTAGCTCCATACCAGGTAGTGGTGGTGAATCTTTCCAGTGGTGTAAATCTGACCTATTCCTGGGATTTCGGCGACGGAGATACATCAAGCCAGGCCTATCCGGTACACTATTACAATAGCATCGGGAATTATCTTCTTTGCCTGACGGTATCCGACTCCACAGGCTGTATGAATACCTATTGCGATACACTGTCCGTGGATAGTCTGGGTAATATTTACCGGACAAATATCAACGGGTTTACCATAAACGTGGTTTCGCCTTCTCAGATTACAGGCATCAGGGATCTTCCGGAAAAAATTTCATTCAGGGTATTCCCCAATCCTGCTGCCGGCGAAATTTATATTATCTGCCCTCCTTCCCGGGATATTACCGGATATTCCCTTCTTAGCCTTGAGGGTAAAATCATTACCAAAGGCCTGATCCGGGCCGAATCCACTACCGTGAATACCTCAGGACTCGCACCGGGAATTTATTTCCTTGATATATGGGACCTTGCCGGCCGTCACGGATATAGTAAAATTATTAAACAATAGTCATTTCTTTCACCGGATAAAACGGGATGGGAGATTTGTTCCCATCCCGTTTATTTTTTGTGAAAACCGCTTCGGAACTTTTGAAATGCTGTTGTAAAACCGGCAGAAGAGCTCATTAGGAGTCGTGTCAATTGTGATTCCCTTTCCTGCTTTCTGTATGTAAATGATAGTATATCCATGAGGATGACGGGGTTTTATAGTAAACCTGATTTATCTGAAAATGATAAAAAATACTGAGCCTGTTCCCAGGAATGAAAAGCCGGACCCGTTTGTACAATGGGTACGCTTCATGGCGGTAAATCATAGTATTGATGCGTTCAGAAGAAACCCGAAAAGTGGAAGGATTCTTGTCCGTCATTTGGGATATACGGAAATTTCCGGAGCCAAATCGTATTGTTTCCTTCCAAACAATAATTCCCAATGGATGGTATGTAAAAGAGTATATTTACCGGAAATGCCCTGTTAAATAAATAAGTAAATGAAAACCAGTTCGAGGATTTAACAATGATTTTTCTTAAAATTGTATTTCTTCTGCAAATCCCCCGACATGAAGAAGCCAGGCCGTTCCATTTGGCAATACACATTATTCGGAATTTCATTTGGTTTCTGCTTTCCCTTACTGGCCTTAACTTTTGATGTCCTGATTCATTACAGGCTAAAATTCAATCTGGAATCCATCCTGTTTGTACACAGGGAAAATCCCATACACTACCTCATAGATACAGCGCCCTTCTTTCTGGGACTGGCTTTTGGCGTTGCGGGATATTACCAGTATAAAACAAGAATGCTTAATGCCTCCTTGTTGGCGCAGGCCAGTAATTTAAAAAACGCCAACGATCAGCTCACCAAAGCCATTGATGATTATCATGCCGCACAACATCAGATGCTGAAAACCGAGAAACTCGCCTCGCTCGGCCAGTTGACTGCTGGTATTGCTCATGAATTAAAAAATCCACTCAACTTCATCAATAATTTTTCTGAGTCCGGTTTTGAACTGCTTGATGAACTTCTTGTCACAAATGATCCCGAAGAACGAAAAGAAATTATTGAAATGATACGCAGCAATCTTCAGAAAATCCACCAGCACGGAAACCGGTCAAACAACATCCTGAAAAATATGATGATGCACGCAAGGTCGGGAAAAGCCGAAAGAAGGATGTCCGATATCAATCAGGTATGTAAAGATGCCGCAGAAATTTCTTTTCATGGCACCAGCTCAAACATCCTTGGATTTTCCTGTGATTTCAAAAAAGAATATGCTGATGAAATTCCGAAAACCTGGATCGTCCATGAAGACATAAGCCGGGTCATCATCAATTTGCTTACCAATGCATTTTATGCGGTCACTGAAAGGAAAAAAAATGAGAAGGCCGGATTTGTACCCACCGTGACACTGAAAACATCTTTTGTAAATAATACATATATTAAAAACAAGGGTACTATTTTTATCAGTGTACGTGATAACGGAACAGGAATACCCGATCATGTCAGAGAGCAGATCTTTCATCCCTTTTTTACAACCAAACCCTCCGGAGAAGGTACCGGGCTGGGGTTGAGTATCAGTCAGGATATTATGGAAGCACACGGAGGAAGCTTGTCTGTTGATTCGGTGCCGCTGGATCATACCGAATTCACCATCACATTACCCCTGATTGTCCCCGGATCCTGAAAATTTTTTTCATTTATTTTCCAAACTTTTTCCACACGATGACAAATTTCTGTTTGTGCATGATGGTCTGGAACCTTCATCGGGCACGGGTTTCCAGACCATACCTGGTTTCTGTTAATACATTTTCTGTTTAATTAATGCTTAGAATTCTTTGAATTTTCCGGTTCTGTTTTCTTTTACCAAGCAAAAAGATGCGTTCATCTAAATCGTCCCGGCCGCATTTGTTTTAAGCTTAACTTCCATTTTCTTTTAGCATGAAACACCGGACACCCCCCGTCTTTCTGGCTTTGGCCCTACTGTTCTTATGTACCGGGCGGGAGTCTATGGCTTCCCTTCCGCCAGGACCTCAGCGCGCTGACAGCCTGGCGCTGAACAAATTTTATTCTCGTGAAATTGATCCGGATAATTTTGATGAAGATGTAAAGCCGGTAAAAACCATACCCTGGAAAAATTATACCGAAGGAGACAGCTCTTCCATGGCAGTCTGGATTGTAAAGCCCAACTCACCCTGGCTTCCTCTTGCACACGGCCTGAAAACAATCGGCATCCCCTTTCTCATGACCGGTGATATCACCGAAGCCATGAAACATCCGGTACTGGTGGTCTATCCGCAACTTGCAGCACAATTCATAAACACCCGGGAATACTTCCAGTTGAAAGAATATGTCCGTCAGGGCGGGACACTTATCGGAGTACAGGTAATCGGACAGGGTATCCAGGATGTATTTGGATATGATAATACGGCCTATGCAGAAGATGTAAGTTTTGTCAACTGGCAAAAAACAGATTTCAG
>JADZBN010000164.1 GCA_020852075.1 Bacteroidia bacterium | reverse complement strand
TTTACTTCTAACCAGAATCTCCTTCAGGCTGAAATCGTTCTTGCCTGATGTGTCCGACCTGTATTTCAGAAATTGATAATTCCCCAGTGCAAGTCCTTCTGCAAATGCGAGTGCGATTCCTTTTATGGAGGTCTGATCATCAATTACCACGGATGAAATTTTTTGCCGGTTAATTTCCTGCAACACATTGTCTCCTGCTTTCCTGCCTGCCTCAAGCAGTAACGAATGGTTGCTTTTCTGATCAGGATGATACAGCACAACCAGCCGTTTGTATTGATTGATAATGACCAGTCGCTTTCCTGTTTTCAACTCATTTTGTGCATATTTTTCTTCCCCGGCTGTCAGGCTTGCCGGAAATCCCCGTTTTGGATTATTCAGTAAAATAATAAGGGAATCGCGGTCAGAATAAGAAAGGGTCGAACGAATGGTGGTCTGCATTTAAAATTGTATTTTTGAGGGACGGAAATTACTCAAAATATCTGTGGTAATTGCCGGTGGCAAACCGGGCATTTTCAGAAGATATCGGGATAATCCGGTTTGAAATATGAACAGCGACCGTCTCCTTAAAAAAGCCCTGGCATTTGATTTCCTTTCTGCCGGAGAAGGTCAGGTACTTTTTGAACAGGTGCCTACTGCCGAACTGATGGATGTGGCACATGCCATGCGTAAAACCCTCCATCCCGGCAACAAAGTTACCTGGATAATTGACCGGAATGTAAATACCACCAATGTTTGTATTGCCAATTGTAAATTTTGTAATTTCTACAGAATACCCGGCCACGGAGAATCGTACATTACCACTATCGAAGAATACAAAGACAAAATTGACGAAACCTACCGGTATGGAGGCCGTCAATTGTTGCTGCAGGGCGGTCATCACCCTGAACTGGGCCTTTCTTATTATACCGGCCTGTTCAGGGAACTGAAACGACTGTATCCTGACCTGAAGTTGCATGCACTGGGGCCTCCTGAGGTGGCACATATTACACGGCTTGAAGGTTCTACCCATCTGGAAGTATTGAGGGAACTCAAGGAAGCCGGACTGGATTCATTGCCGGGAGCAGGGGCTGAGATCCTGAATGACAGGGTTCGCAGACTGATATCCAAAGGAAAATGCTCCGGAAAAGAATGGCTAAATATCATGCGCGCCGCACACGCACTGAATATCACCACCTCGGCTACCATGATGATGGGCCATGTTGAAACGATTGAAGAACGATTTGAACACCTGGTCTGGCTGAGAGAAGTTCAGTCGGAAAAACCATCGGATTCGAAAGGATTTATATCTTTTATCCCCTGGCCGTTTCAGGATAAGAATACCATGCTGAGAAAAGTCCGCGGCATCCGGAACCATGTAACATCCGAAGAATACATCCGGATGATTGCACTGAGCAGAATAATGCTGCCCAACATTAAAAATATTCAGGCAAGCTGGCTTACAGTCGGAAAAGAAACAGGCCAGCTTTGTCTGTATGCAGGTGCCAACGATTTTGGCTCTATTATGATTGAAGAAAATGTGGTGTCTGCTGCCGGTGCCCATCACCGCTTTACTTCCGGTGGGATCCAGGAGGCTATCCTTCAGGCAGGCTTTGAACCACAGCTTCGGAATCAACAGTATGAATGGATTGAGATGCCTGAAAACGTGGAACAACAAGCAATATCCTGTTAATTTTCTACCCCTGATGCCCGGAAGCACGACTATTGGTTTGAAAATTTCCGCCTGTATCCTCCGGGTTTTAATACCGGTTGCATTTTTCATGCTTTCAGGGTTTCCTGCATTGGCAACACACAACCGTGCCGGAGAAATTACAATGGAATTTCTGGGACCCTTACCGGCATTGAAGTACAGAGCCACTATCATTACCTATACAAAAACAAGCAGTTTTGCTGCCGACCGTCCCTCCCTGGATTCCGTGTATTGGGGTGATGGCGCCATAGATATATTTTACAGGGCACAGAAAATTGACCTTGGAAATGATATCAGTAAGAATATCTATTACGGGGAACATACCTATTCCGGTAACGGTGTTTTTATTATCCACTTCGAAGACCCAAACAGGAATGAAGGGGTAATCAATATCCCGAATTCAATTGATGTTCCCTTTTATGTCGAAACGGAATTAATCATTAATCCGTATAACGGCGCGCCAGATAATTCACCTGTCCTGAATTATCCGCCGATTGACCGGGGATGTGTCGGAAGAACTTTTATTCATAATCCAGCAGCCTACGATCCTGACGGAGACAGCCTTTCTTACGAACTGACAGTTTGCCGCGGAGCAGGCGGTCTCCCGATTCCCGGATATACATTCCCTGCCACCTCCGGAACATTTTCCATCAACGCCGTTACAGGGGACCTGATTTGGGATACCCCGTTGCAGGCCGGTGAATACAATGTGGCTTTTCACATTTACGAATGGAGAAAAGGCCATCCCATCGGCTATATCACCAGGGATATGCAGATACTCATTGGTAACTGTAACAACAGACCTCCTGAAATTTTTACGGTTAATGATACCTGTGTGATTGCCGGAGATACACTCCGTTTTAATGTTACGGCTATAGATCCGGATCAGAACAATGTGGTATTGTCCGGTTATGGCGGCCCCTTTGAAATTCCTGATTCAGCAGTACTGGTTCCTGTTCAGCAAAACAATGACACTGTGGTATCGGAGTTTAACTGGGCTACCGCCTGCAATCATATTCGTTCCCAGCCTTACTATGCACAATTCAGGGCAAAGGACATTGTCCCGCAGGATTCAATCAGTTTGGTGGATTTGGGAGGTACTTTTATCCGTGTCATTGGTCCGCCACCCCAAAACACGGCGGCCGTGGCAAATAATAACAGCATAACGGTCTCATGGGATCCTCCATACTGTGCCAATGCCATCGGATACAGAATTTACCGGAGGGTTGGATTGTACACGGGTGTTATTGAATGCCCCTGTGATAACGGAGCGCCGTCTTATTCAGGATATTCATTGCTGGATATAATACCTGGCATAAGCAATACAACCTATACGGATAACAATCACGGTACGGGACTGGTCATCGGAATTGAATACTGCTACATAGTAACTGCTGTTTATCCCGATTCTTCGGAAAGTTGCGCTTCACCACAGGTGTGTGAATCCCTGAAAAAGGATTTGCCGGTTATTACCAATGTGGATGTCCTGACTACCAGCCAGACATCAGGTCAGATATACATTGCCTGGAGCAAACCCACCGAACTGGATACCATTCAGTTTCCCGGCCCTTATGAATACAGGATATTTCATTCAACGGGTTTCACGGGAGCCGGTTTTGTTCAGTTCCATACATATTTTGACCTGAATGACACCCTGATTATGGATTCACTGATGGATACCCAGACCCAGCCCTGGTCCTATCGCGTGGATCTGTACTATAATGATTCAGGCACACCGGCCTTAAAAGGTTCCACCACCCTGGCCTCTTCAGTATTCCTCAGTATTTCACCCACAGATAACCGGCTCAATTTATCCTGGCAGGAATTTGTCCCCTGGTCAAACAACAGGTATGATATCTTTCGCCAGAATCCGTTGACAAGCCTTTTTGATTCAATAGGAACAACCACCCTCAGTACATTTACGGACAGCGGACTGGCAAATGGTACTAGCTATTGTTATTTTATCAGAAGCTCAGGTTCCTATTTCATTCCCGGAGTTATTGATCCGATCGTGAACAGGTCCCAGATCGCATGTGGTACGCCGTTGGATAATGTACCTCCTTGCGCCCCGCCGCTTGCTGTTACGTCATTTTGCCTGGACGACCTCAACAAACTGGTATGGTCAAATCCGAACCATTCCTGCTCGGATGATGTATTAAAATATTACATCTATTATGCACCGGAGCAATCTTCAGCCTTTGAACGGATTGATTCGGTACTTTCTCCTGACGATACGGTGTATTACCACAGAAATCTTTCGAACCTGTCAGGGTGTTACAAAGTTACCGGTGTGGATTCAGTTGGAAATGAAACGGTGAATGCGCCCGCTGTTTGTGTGGATACATGCAGGTTGTATGTATTACCTTCTGTATTTACTCCGGACCATGACGGAAAGAATGACCTGTTCCATCCCTGCGATTCTACCACAGCACCGGAATTGCAATTGACCAATTGTCCGCCCTATAAAAATGTGAAACAGGTGGAGATGAAAATTTATAACCGCTGGGGAAACCTGGAATTTGAAACGACAGATAAAAATATCAACTGGGACGGAAAAAATAAGGAGTCAGGGAAGGATTGCCCGGAGGGTGTATATTTCTATACCTGCCGTGTTTATTTTTACCGCATCAGGGGAGAGGAAGCGGTGGACCTGAACGGATATATTCACCTGATAAGAACACCTGAATAATTCAGCAGTCTGATACTTTCCGGTAATCATGTTTACAGGAATCATTGAATGTACGGGAACTGTAGTTGCTGCTGAGAAATCCGGCGGGAATGTGATGCTTACCATCAGGGCACCATTCAGTAATGAATTGAAGATTGACCAGAGCGTTTCCCACAATGGCGCCTGTCTGACTGTAATTTCAACCGATGGCGATACGTATCGGGTACTGGCCGTAGATGAAACCCTGAAACGTACCAACCTGGGGGAATTGCAACCGGGTAATTTGGTGAATCTGGAACGGAGTGTGCGTCTGGGAGACAGACTCGACGGACATCTGGTTCAGGGTCATGTTGACACCCTGGCGGTTGTAGAGAAAATTTCAGAAATACAGGGCAGTTGGATATTTTTATTCAAACATGAATCCTCGTCCGGGAATATCACCGTGCCAAAAGGTTCGGTGTGCATCAACGGTGTTTCTCTGACGGTGGTGGATTCAACCCCGGACAGTTTTTCTGTTACCATAATTCCATATACCATGCAACACACCAGCTTTTCTGATATAAAGGAGGGAGACAGGGTGAATGTGGAATTTGATATCATTGGCAAGTACATTGTGAAGGCGCTTGCCCTGCAAACGGTAAATCCTTAGAATAATTCTTTAACAACCCTGCAGGTTATCTCACCATTTCCCATGGTATAATAATGAAGGCAGGGTACCCCCGCGTGCATCAGTTCCCTGGACTGCCGGATGCACCATTCTATACCGATATTTTTGATGTTTGAATCATCGGTGCATTTTTCAATTTCATCCAGCAAATCTTCCGGAAGGTCCACATGAAATGTTTTCGGAAGTATCTGGGTTTGCTTACGGGTTGTGAGTGGCTTCAGACCCGGAATTATGGGTACATGAATTCCGGCTTCCCTGCAACTGTCAACAAACCGGAAATATTTTTTATTGTCAAAAAACATCTGCGTAACAATGTATTCGGCGCCTGCATCTACCTTCGCTTTAAGAAATTTCAAATCACTTTTCATGTTTGGTGCTTCAAAATGCTTTTCAGGATATCCGGCGACCCCTATGCAGAAGGCCGATGCGGTGACATCCTTCAGGTCCTCATCAATATATATTCCATGATTCATCTGTACCACTTGTTCTACCAGATCAAGGGCAAACCGGTGGCCGTTCGGGTCCGGTGAAAAAACCTGCTCCGATTTGATAGGGTCACCACGGAGCAGAAGAACATTGTTGATACCGAGAAAATTCAGGTCAATCAGGGCGTTTTCTGTTTCTTCTTTTGAGAAGCCGCCACAAATGATGTGAGGCACCGTATCAATTTCGTACCGGTTGATGATGGCAGCACAGATACCAACGGTTCCGGGTCGTTTCCGCATCGAAAACTTTTCCAATAAACCGTTTTCCCGTTTCTTATATACATACTCCTCCCTGTGATAAGTGACATCCACAAATGCCGGCCCGAATTCGGTAATGGGATCAAGGATTTCCCAGATACTCTGAATGCTTTTACCCTTTAATGGAGGAAGGATCTCGACTGAAAACAGGGTTTTTCCTTCCGCCTGCTTCAGGTGCTCGGTTATTTTCATAACGGAAAATAAATAATGCTAATGGTGATCAATGTTGTCCGGTATGTCATCCCCTCCGTACGCAGTTTCGTATGATGCCGCAGATGATGGTAAACTATTCATGCCAACACGCGCGTCAACACTCCTGCTGATATTTCTTAATCCGTATCGGACTATTACTTCTTTAGATACATTTATTATAGTACTCTTTTAACGAAAAGAGTAGTTGGGTGTATCCATCATGGTAACAGACTGGTCTCAATTGATTTTTCACCAAAAATCAGGTTTTTTATGATTTGAGTCGCAAATATACGCTTCACAACCGGAAACAGCGGTTGCCAGAACCTTTCGCATAGGCGTTTTTTGGTTAGCTTTGCAACCCCTGAACCGGCCGGAAATAATTCATTACAAAAAGCTTAAGGTATAGTTTTAGCTAAAACCGGGAAGGATTGATGAGGTGAAAAATATCCGTAATTTTTGCATTATTGCCCATATTGACCACGGGAAAAGTACCCTGGCAGACCGCTTACTGGAGTTTACAAAAACCATTAGCAGCCGGGATCTGCAGGCCCAGGTGCTGGATGATATGGATCTGGAACGGGAGCGGGGTATTACCATAAAAAGCCATGCCATCCAGATGGAGTATCAGTCTGGTGCTGAGAAATATATTCTCAATCTGATTGATACTCCCGGACACGTGGACTTTTCCTATGAAGTTTCCCGGAGCATTGCCGCCTGCGAAGGGGCGCTGCTCGTGGTAGATGCTGCCCAGGGAATTCAGGCACAAACAATTTCCAACCTATACCTGGCGCTTGAACATGAGCTGGAAATTATTCCGGTTTTGAATAAGATTGATCTTCCGAGCGCGGAACCCGAAACCGTCAAGGACCAGATTGTGGATCTGGTGGGATGCCGCAGGGAAGATATTATTTCCGCAAGCGGTAAAACAGGGCTCGGTATCGAAGAAATCCTGAGTGCCATTATCTCCCGCATTCCCGCCCCCAAAGGGAATCCGGATGCCCCGCTGAAAGCACTCATTTTTGATTCGGTCTTTAATTCCTTCAGAGGTATTATTGCCTATTTCCGTGTCATTGACGGGGAAATCAGAAAAAATGATCATGTAAAATTTGTCGCTACCGGAAAAGACTACATCGCGGATGAAATCGGTATATTAAAGCTTGACAAACTGCCCAGGGAAATCATCCGGACCGGTGATGTGGGATATATCATCTCAGGGATTAAGGAAGCGCGGGAAGTAAAGGTGGGAGATACTATTACCACCGTGGACAAACCATGCCGTGAAGCGGTAAAAGGATTTGAAGACGTGAAGCCCATGGTATTTGCAGGGATTTATCCGGTAGATACTGATGAATATGAAGAATTAAGAAACTCCATGGAGAAACTTCAGTTGAATGACGCTTCCCTGGTTTTTCAGCCGGAATCGTCTGCGGCCCTGGGATTTGGTTTCCGCTGCGGATTTCTCGGGATGCTTCACATGGAAATCATTCAGGAACGGCTGGAGCGGGAATTTGATATGACCGTGATTACGACGGTGCCCAACGTTTCCTATACTGCCTACCTGACGGATGGCAGTGTTATGGATATTCATAATCCGAGTGAAATGCCGGAACCCAATTTTCTCCAGCGGATCGAAGAGCCTTATATCAAAGCACAGATTATCACCAAATCGGAATTCATTGGTCCCATAATGACATTGTGCATCGGAAAACGTGGAACCATCATGGGACAGCATTATCTTACTACCGACCGTGTGGAACTGACCTTCCACATGCCGCTGGCGGAAATTGTTTTTGATTTTTATGATAAACTGAAATCCATTTCCAAAGGCTATGCCTCGTTTGATTATCATCCGATCGGCTACCAGGAATCGGATCTGGTAAAACTCGATATTCGCCTGAACAGTGAACCGGTAGATGCCCTCTCGGCCCTGGTACACCGGAGTCACTCCTACGATTTCGGAAGAAAGATGTGTGAGAAACTGAAGGAACTGATCACAAGGCAGCAGTTTGAAATTATCATTCAGGCCAGTATCGGATCGAAAATCATCGCACGGGAAACGGTAAAAGCGCTTCGTAAGGATGTTACCGCAAAGTGTTATGGCGGGGATATTTCCAGAAAAAGAAAACTGCTGGAAAAGCAAAAAGAAGGGAAGAAGCGCATGCGGCAGGTCGGCAACGTGGAAATTCCACAACAGGCATTCCTGGCCGTTTTGAAACTGAATTAAAAATCAGCATTCGCTCAGCCCAAGCGGTATGTGAATGGCCAGTCCCCCTTCAGCCGTTTCTTTGTATTTGCTGTTCATGTCGAGTGCGGTATTCCACATGGTTTTTACCACATCGTCCAGATGCACTTTTGCTTTGGCAGGATCGGTATGTAATGCAAGTTGTGCCGCCGTAATGGCTTTCACCGCCCCCATGGTATTGCGCTCAATACATGGAATCTGTACCAGACCGCGGATGGGATCGCAGGTAAGCCCCAGGTGATGTTCCATGGCAATTTCAGCCGCCATCAGCACCTGGCTGGCACTGCCGCCGAGCCTTTCGGTGAGCGCGCCTGCCGCCATGGCGGAGGATACTCCGATTTCTGCCTGGCAGCCTCCCATGGCTGCAGAGATGGTTGATCCTTTCTTAAAGATACTGCCGATCTCTGATGCCGTCAGAAGAAACCGGATTATAGATTCCTCATTTGAGCCATCATTAAATAACAGGTAATAGAGCAGTACTGAGGGAACAACACCCGCAGCGCCGTTGGTAGGCGCTGTCACTACCCGCCCAAAAGATGCATTCTCCTCGTTTACTGCAAGTGCAAAACAACTGACCCAGTCAAGAGCGTATTTGAATTCTTTCCCGCCATTCCGGATCTGTTCCATCCATTGTGACGGACCGTCATAGGATTTATTTGCCAGCAGCCTGGTATTCATGGCCGCAGCCCTTCTTGAAACCCTCAGACCTCCGGGTAATTCACCGGGGGTGTGGCAACCGCGGTAAACGCAGTGCAGCATGGTATTCCAGATGTTCAGCAGGCCTTTACGGATTTCCGATTCTGACCTCCAGCTCATTTCATTTTCCAGTACAATTTCTGAAACAGCTTTATTATTCTCCTGACAAAAAGTTAACAGGGTCCGGGCATCATCCCCCGGATATTTCAGAATAACCCTGCCATTCGTTGCGGCGGGATCCACGCCATCCTTCACCACAAAACCACCTCCGACCGAATAATATGTTTCCTCGCAGATACTTCCATCCTCAAATGTTGCGCTAAATATCATACCGTTCGGGTGAAAGGGAAGAATTTCATAAAACAAAAACTGAATATCCCTTTGGGGATCAAATGGAACCGGTGCATTTCCCTCCACCCGGAGAATCTTTTTATCAGCGATGTCTTTTATTTCCGGCAGCAAATGATCCGGATTAAATGTGACCGGATCAAAACCACTGAGCCCCAGTTGAAGTGCAATGTCTGTTCCGTGTCCCTTTCCCGTCTTGGCAAGTGAACCGTACAGCCTGACATGAATACCCACGAGCTGCTTCTGATGGATTTTTCCGGCCAGACTTTTTGTAAACAGCCTGGCGGCCTTCCAGGGTCCGAGGGTATGCGAACTTGAAGGCCCTATCCCGATCTTGAACATATCAAATACCGATATCTGTTCCTGTTCTGTCATGTTGAATTTTCAATTGCAAAGGTAGCTCAAAAGCAGCTTCAGGGTGAGACCGTATGCGGTATTAAAATTTCGCTTTGAAAAATATGCGGGAGGCTGTAACTTCCGGCTGACAGGATCGTCACAATAAATATACCCACCACACGGGCATGACCACCGCAGAGTATAACGCATGCGTTGAATTTCATTCTGATAGACTTTATCGCTTCATTCTCAAGAATATACGAAACGAGGAAGAGGCCAGGGATATCGTCCAGGACGCCTTTGAAAAGATGTGGAAAAATGTGCAGCGGATTGACGGCGATAAAGCCAAAAGCTACCTGTTCACCACAGGCTACCATACAATGATAGACAGGATCCGGAAAAAGAAACCCGTCGGCGATTACTCCGGAGTGGATGAAAACATGCTATTCCATTCGGAACAGTATTCCGATATGAAACAAGTGTTGAACCATGCGATAAACCTGCTTCCTGACTCACAAAAAGCTGTGTTGACACTTCGTGATCTTGAAGGGTATTCCTATCAGGAAATCGGAGCCCTGACCGGACTAAAAGAATCTCAGGTAAAGGTGTATATATACAGGGCAAGATTATTTCTGAAAGAATACATTGGTTCAGTGGAAAATGTATTATAAAATGTCCGAAAGAAAATGATTACACGTTCAAACTACGAAGAGTTTTTCCTGGATTACCACGAAGGAACCCTTTCCGCTGAATTGACAGTGGAATTGTTTGATTTTCTTGATGACAACAAAGACCTGAAGGAAGAATTTGAAAGTTTCAGATTGCTTACCATTGATCCGGAACCCGAAATCCGGTTTGCCGGTAAAAGCCTTCTGAAAAAGGAGTTCATTCATTCAGGAAATTATAAAACCAGGTTTGTTGCATTCCATGAAGGAGATCTCACGGAATCAGAAATGAGGGAAGTGATGGAATTTATTAAGAAACACCCTTCACTGGAAAAAGAATTTCGGCTTTTTGCTGTTGTCCGTATTCCTGTTGAGAGCGATGTGAAATTCCCTGACAGAAATTCCCTGCGTAAAGGCGGAATAATGATTTCGATGGGTAAAAGAATGGTTGTCCGTTCACTCTCCATTGCGGCTGCCATTGCCCTGCTTATCCTGGCATATAATTTCTTTTTCAATACAGGCAATGACGCCCCTGTGATGGCCGATGATTCAAAGACCACGGTACCTGAAAAGATTTACAGATCACCCGGAAAAACTCATGTTCCATCTGACGCAACTGTAACCCCACAGCCCCGCGTTACAACACCAGTTCATATTGCAACCCAAACCCGGCATGTTGCCGCATCACCACAACACGGCAACAAACAGAAAAAAGTTCCGCATATAATTCCGGCCGTGGAGGCGCACATGAGTACGGTATTTGCCCCGGAAGAAAATCTGGTGCAGGTATCGAAAAAGATCCAGGTGGCAGTTGATACCGTACAAGTGGCATTGCATCAACCACCCCTGCAAAAAAGCGGTGTGAATCCGGAAGGGATCTCATCACCTTCCATGAAAGACCTTGCCAATGTGTTTACTGCACAGGATATGGAAGACCTGGGACTGATACCCATGCCGGAAAAAGAAAAAAAATCACTCTGGGATATGGCTGCGGACGGTGTGCAAAAGATACGGGCGGTAACCGGTGCGGATGTTTCAATGAGTAAATCGGAGAATGTCATCGAAGAATCCACCTCCTATACGCTGGCCATCGGTAATTTTTCGTTCAGGCGTTCTGTGCGGTAATTGACCGGATTTCGACAATGATACAGGAATTGTCAATCAGGAGATTTTTTTAAATAATTTATAACCGCTGTAACATCAGGCTTCGTCAGGCGTCTTATTCATATATAACAGTAATTAAAATAGAATCCGTTACCATGAACATAAAAGCGTTTCTTCTCCCGGTCTTCCTGATTGCCGGCATGATGCAATCCTTCTCCCAGGATGCAGAAATCCGCCAGACACCCCCTTTCCGGGGCATTGAGATAAATTCTTCCGCAAGAGTATTTATTAAGCAATCTCCGGAACAGATTGTAAAAGTGTCAGGGGGTTCCCGTTCATCCAATATTACCACCGAAGTACAAGACAATGTGCTGAAGATTGACGGCGGTCACGGTTCTGATATCTATGTGAGCCTGCCCGAACTTACATCCATCAGTCTGGACGGCGTTGGCTCTGTCACAGGGCAGTCAGCATTTACAGGTGACAAGTTGGATATTGAGATCGGTGGTAATGGAAAAATAATCATGGATGTTCAGGTAAAATCCCTGTCAGCAGAAATCAGCGGTGTAGGAAATATAACCCTCAGTGGTACAGCCGACCGTGCAGATTTCAATGTTTCGGGATCCGGAAAAGTGGACGCCCTTGACCTGAAGGTAACCTCCTGCAATGCTTCTATCTCCGGGCTTGGGAAATGCCTGGTGGATGTAACCGGTGAGCTCAATGCAGAGATCTCCGGAAGTGGAAAAATCTATTACAAAACAGTACCGCCTAAGTTCAATAAAGTAATTACCGGAATCGGAGATGTAACATCCTATTCGGGAGATTCATCCGTAAAGGATACTACGACATTCAATCTGGGAGATACCCAGGTGCTGGTGATCGGAAAGAAGAAGGATAAAGATTCGGGTGAAAGGAAAATCAGGCCCAGTTGGGCAGGATTAGAAATGGGTCTGAATAATTTCCTGGACCGCGACAATAATTTCGGCCCTCCGCCCGGATACAGCGACATCGAACTCCGTGATGAGAAATCGGTTTTCGTTGGACTGAACCTCTTTCAGAAGGGGGTTGAGCTCGGACGCAGCAACATCTGGTTTGTTACAGGCTTGGGATTCACCTGGAATAACTACAGGTTTGATAACAATGTGTATATAGACAAGGGCCCCAATGGCATCATCACCTACCGTGACACTTCCTCGGATATCCGCTATTTAAAATCAAAACTTACGATGAGCTATGCAACGGTTCCCGTGATGTTTGAGGTGTTCACCAGCAGGGATCCCAAAAAGGCCTTCCACATTGCTGCCGGTGGTATGTTCGGGCTGAAGCTGGGTTCCCACAGCAAGCATAAATATGAGTTTGACGGAAATGTAACTAAGGATAAAAACTTCAGCAGCTTCTACATCAATCCTGTACGCTACGGTGCCAGGGCTTCTATTGGCTACAGAAATTTCAATGTCTTTGCGGAATACTATTTCAATTCGCTCTTCAGGGACGGTAAAGGTCCGGCGCTGTATCCTGTAAGCGCCGGAATCACCCTTGTACACTGGTAAGAAATAAAAATTCAAAATAACCCTCAACCCATACTCACATGAAACGGAATCTGCTCTCCCTTGTCATGATCATTCTCTCATTCACAGGCAGTGCCTGCACTGTGAATGGTTCCGGAAAAGTAATTTCCGAAACCCGCACCCTTACTGATTTCTCCGGTCTTGATCTCCGGAATTCCGCAAATGTTTATGTAACGCAGGGTAATGTACAGGAAGTGAAAATTGAGGCCGAAGATAATATAATCCCCCTGATACAAACGGACATCCGTAACGGCCAACTCATCATCACCAGCAGGGGCAAATTCAATCCGGCAATGCCTGTGAATATCTATATCACCGTGAAAGACCTTTCCCTCATTGAACTCTCCGGTTCGGGAAATATCATCACACCCGGCGAGTTTCACTGCGACCACATAAACATGCGCCTGATGGGTTCGGGAGATATTCGAATGACCCTGGATGCGGGCGCACTCAAAGCAACTGTTTCCGGTTCGGGCAACATAAACCTTTCAGGACGGTCTTTGGAATCGGATATCCGCATCAGTGGTTCGGGAGATGTAAGGGCAGAAGGTATGCGCACATTCATGTCTTCAGTCAGTATCACAGGAACTGGTAACACCAGGGTGGATGTGAATGACGAACTCTACGTGAACATTACAGGAAGCGGAAACGTGTATTATGTTACCGAGCCGGGAAAACTGAGTACCAGGATTGCCGGATCGGGGGAAGTACTGAAAATTTAATTCACGGGTATTTCGTTCGTCACGGAATGATCTGTGTGGATGTTTCCGGTTTACCGGAAGTAAAAAGGGCTGCTTTGCGGAAGCAGCCCTGGTTAAATTATCAACCGGAATTTTTTACCACTTCAGCTTGCTCAGGAAATTAATATCCACTGAACCGGTATTCCTGTAAATCATGGTAAGTATGGCAAGTCCTACCGCAACTTCCGCAGCGGCAACCGCCATGATGAAAAATACAAACACCTGACCTGCTGCATCCCCATGGAATGAAGAAAATGCAACCAAAAGGAGATTGATGGCATTCAGCATGAGTTCAATACACATGAAAATAACGATAGCGTTTCTGCGGAAGAGTACCCCAAGTACACCTATGCAAAATATCAGGGTGCTTACTATAATGTAATAATTGAGTGGAATTGCTGAAAACATGTGTATCGTTTTATCAATGAATTTCTTTTTTACCCAGCATCACTGCGCCTACCATGGCCGCCAGAAAGAGAATGGAAGATACTTCAAAGGGCCGCATAAAATCCCTGTATAAAGCCACACCCAGGTTGTGGACAAGCCCTACCTGGCTCTGAGAAGGATTGCCGGTGCCGGAAGTAACAGCAGATCTGAAGATTCCAACCAATACAACCATCAGCAATCCGCCGGAAGCAGTGGCTGCTATTTTCAGCCAGCTTTTTTTATTCGGCTCAACCGCTGCATTCAAATTCAGCATCATGATTACATACAGGAACAGTACCATGATAGCGCCGGCATAAACAATGACATGGACTGCGGCAAGGAACTGGGCATTCAGCAATACATAATGCCCGGCAATGGCAAAAAATGTCAGAATCAGGTACAATACACTGTGTACCGGATTTTTCGATACCACCACCATCAGTGCACAAAGGATTGCGAGAAATGACAGAAAATAAAAAATGGACAGCATTTTGTTTCTATATGATAATTAATCCAGGTCTTCCTTAAGGCGGTTATGCCGTAATTCTTTATGTGTTTTAAACTCCTTCACCGCATCCGTCTGACGTTTACTGATATCAATCCGCGCATCCACCGGCTCCACAAGTTTATCCTTACCATAAATAAAATCACCTCTTTCGTTGAAGGCAGGAACCAAACGGTCTGTCAGAAAGATGGCCTCCTTAGGACAGGCATCCTCACAAAGTCCGCAGAAAATGCAACGCAGCATATTGATCTCATAAATCGCAGCATACTTTTCTTCCCGGTAAAGTTTCTCTTCTCCGGGTTCCCTCTCTGCTGCCACCATAGTTATGGCCTCTGCCGGACAAGCCACCGCACACAAACCACAGGCAGTGCAACATTCTGCACCGTATTCATCCCTTTTCAGTACGTGCTGTCCCCTGTACACTGCAGAGAACGGCCTTTTTTCTTCAGGATAGCGAACAGTAACGCTTTTTTTAAAAAAATGCTTCAGGGTGATCCTTAGTCCCGCAAGAATTGCAGGAATGTAAATCTTCTCCGCAAACGTCATTTCCTTTCTGACGACAACTCTGGATCTGTTTGTTAAAGACTGCATTTTGAAATTATTACATCATTAATTATTTAACGTTTCCCATCCACCACATTATAAGACCCGTCAGGAATATGTTCAGTATGGAAAGCGGTATGAGTTTCTTCCATCCGAGATCCATGAGCTGATCGTACCGGAACCTTGGAACCGTCCATCTGATCCACATGAAAAAGAAAATAAAGAAGAATATTTTCGCGAACAGGAATACAGTGCCAAGGATACTCAACAGATTCGGATCATGAACAAAACGGGCGATGAAAGGCATCTGGTATCCGCCGAAATACAATGTGGAAATTACCGCGGATGAAATAAACATATTGATATACTCGGCAAACAGATAGAATCCCAGTTTCATGGAACTGTATTCAGTGTGGTATCCGCCCACCAGTTCCGTTTCACATTCGGGAAGGTCAAATGGAGTCCGGTTGGTCTCTGCGAAGGCACAAACCAGAAAAATCAGAAATCCCAGAGGCTGATAAATTATATTCCAATGTCCTTCCGCCTGTTGTTGCACAATTTCTTTAAGGCTTAACGTTCCTGTCATCATGATCAGTGCAATGATGGACAGCCCCATGGCAATTTCATAGCTGATCATTTGTGATGAAGCCCGGAGGGCCCCAAGGAGCGAATACTTGTTATTGGATGCCCATCCGCCGATCATAATCCCGTACACACCGATAGACACCACACCAAAAATATACAGGATGCCAATATTTACATCGGTTATCTGCATGGGGAAAGTGGTACCGCCGATAGTAAGTCCTTTTCCCCAAGGAATTACTGCGCTGGTCATACAGGCGGTAAGCATGGCTATGCTTGGCCCCAGGATGAAGAGCCATTTATTGGACACATCAGGTATGATTTCCTCCTTCATAAACATTTTGATCCCGTCGGCAACAGGTTGAAAAATTCCAAACGGCCCCGCCCTGTCAGGTCCAACCCTGTCCTGCATGAATGCGGCCACTTTCCTTTCGGCATAGGTGGAGTACATGGCAATAAACAAAGTAATGCCTAATACCACCACGATCAGTAAAATTGTATAAAGCAAAGCCGGACTCAGCATGATTAATTATTTTTTCTCGTTAATAAGGTTTTGATCCGGAACCACTTTTACTGCATTAAGCAGGGGTTTGTGCCGGGGTTCCTTAAGGGTGTAATGGTTTTGTGAAATCACCGAATGCCTTGAAATGTTGCTTGGCCCCTCAATTACCCAGTCGGAAGTTTTTTTCTTGTCAAACCGGCACTCATTACAGATCCAGTCAATGACTTCATCGTATGCATCTCTCCTTCCTGTAACACGATATACTTCTTCACCCTTCAGCCAAAGCGCCACTTTTCCTTTACACTTGCTGCAATCTCTGTGTGCATCCACGGGATTAACATTCCATACCCTGCTTTTAAACCGGAAAGTTCTGTCGGTTAAGGCGCCTACAGGGCATACATCAATCATATTCCCGCTGAAATCGTTATCTACCGCTTTCTGAATATACGTGGAAATCTCCGAAACACCGCCGCGGAATAATACGCCATGGACGCGCTGAGGAGTTAACTGATCGGCCACCTTCACACACCGGTAGCACAGTATGCAACGGGTCATGTGGAGTTTTATCTTGTCGCCGATATCAATTTTTGTAAATGTCCTTCTCTGGAACTCAAAACGTGTTTTTGCCAGCCCGTGTTCATACGAAAGATCCTGAAGATAACATTCACCCGCCTGATCGCATATCGGACAATCCAGGGGATGGTTGATCAGCAGGAATTCCACCACACCCGCCCTTGCCTTCAGCAATTCCGGAGATGTGATGTTCTGAACTTCCATACCATCCATCACTGCCGTACGGCAGGAAGCTACCGGCTTGGGTATCGGGCGTGGATCCTTGTCAGAGCCCTTGCTGACTTTTACTATACAGGTACGGCAATACCCGCCGCTGGTTTTAAGTGTGGAATAATAGCACATAACAGGAGGAACAATGTTGCCTCCGATCATTCTTGCCGCCTGCAGTATCGTAGTACCCTCTGGAACTTCAATACTGTGTCCGTCTATGGTAACTTTTGGCATAACATCTGGTATTCATTACCGGTCGCCTTATGCAACCGGCAGGTTATTTACACTGTAATAATGTTTTACATCGCTGATTTTTTCCGGATGTGTAACATACTCTTCGAATTCTTTTCGGAAATGACGTATGGCGCTTGCTACCGGCCATGCAGCCGCATCCCCAAACGGGCAGATCGTTTTTCCCTCGATGTTTGACTGAACATCCCACAACAGGTCAATATCCCGGAGTGCGCCCTGACCTCCCACAATCCGGCGTAGCACCTTTTCCATCCACAAGGTTCCTTCCCGGCACGGGCTGCACTGGCCGCAGGATTCATGCTGATAGAATCGGGTGAAGTTCCACAGGTTTTTTACGATGCTTGTGGTCTCATCCATCACGATAAATCCACCGCTGCCCAGCATGGTTCCCGTGGCGAATCCGCCATCGGCCAGTGATTCGTAGGTCATAAGCCGCGGCTCTCCTGCCGCCGTCTTGAGAATCAGACCGGCAGGGAGAATGGGAACCGAAGAGCCTCCCGCCACAACCGCTTTCAGTTTTTTGCCGTTCCGGATACCGCCACAATATTCGTCCGAGTAAATGAATTCTTCAACAGGAACGCCCAGCTCAATTTCATACACACCGGGTTTGTTAATATGGCCCGACGCAGAAATAAGTTTGGTTCCCGTGCTTTTGCCGATTCCGATCGCCGCATACGCTGCACCACCCTGATTGATAATAGATACCACCGCTGCAATGGTTTCCACATTATTTACAACCGTGGGGCAACCGTACAATCCCTCAACCGCCGGAAAGGGTGGCTTGATCCTGGGATTGCCACGCTTTCCTTCCAGGGATTCGAGCAACGCGGTTTCTTCTCCGCAGATATACGCCCCTGCTCCGACGTGTACATATAAATCCAGGTCGTAGCCGGTGCCTAATATGTTCGTTCCCAACCAGCCGGCTTTATACGCTTCATCAATGGCCTCCTCCAGGATACGGGCAATGTAAAAATATTCACCCCGTATATATATGTACGACGTTTTTACGCCCAGTGCATAACTGGAAGTGATCATTCCTTCGATCAGCAGGTGTGGTATGCGTTCCATCAGATACCGGTCCTTGAAAGTGCCAGGCTCCGATTCATCCGCATTGCATATAAGGTATCTGGCAACTCCGGGTGGCTTTGCCAGAAAACCCCACTTCATTCCCGTGGGGAATCCTGCACCGCCGCGTCCGCGAAGGCCGGATTTTTTCACCTCTTCCGTAACCGCTTCGGGCGTCATGGACTTCAGCGCTTTCTCAACGGAAGCGTATCCTCCTTTGCTGCGGTACACATCATATCCCCGGATTCCGGGAACATGATCGTTTTCTAAAAGAATTTTCTTTCCCATTTCTCCTTTATTTCTGATCAGGAGTTATCCGGTCTGTATAACATTTTCTGTTTCCTTCAGACCGGAATTTGTCCAACAGGTTATCTACTTTGTTCAGATCCAGGTTTTCATGATATGCGGCACCCACCTGCATTACGGGTGCAGTACCGCATGAACCCAGGCACTCCACCGTTTTCAGGGTAAACATTCCGTCGGCTGTGGTACCACCGGGGGAAATCCCAAGCTTCTTTTCCAGATGGCGAATGATATCTTCCGCACCCATCAGCCAGCAGGAACTGGTTCGGCAGACTTCGATGACACATTTACCGACAGGTTCCAGGTTGAACAGGGAATAAAATGTTGCCACCTCATACACCTCAATGGGTTCCAGTTTCAGGATACCTGCAACATAATCCATAACCTCCGTACTGAGCCATCCGTCGAATTCTGCCTGGGCAATATGCAGTACGGGTATCAGGGCGGATTTATGTTTTCCTTCAGGATACCGTTTGATCATTTTTTCAATCAGTTCCAGGGATTCCTGTGAAAAACGAATTTCTTTTACTGCATTCATATTCTTATTGCGGTTACAGACCGCTTCATGTTATTTTATTCAGTCAGTTGGCGTACACTTTTCATGCGTCCAGTTCACCCGCAATCACATTCATGGAACTCATTGTAAGGATGGCATCACTCAGCAGACCGCCCCGGATCATCTCCGGATACGCCTGATAATAAATGAAACAGGGTCTGCGGAAATGCAGGCGGAAAGCCTGACGGCCGCCGTCACTTACCAGCCAGAATCCCAATTCACCGTTACCTCCTTCAACACAATGATATACTTCTCCAACTGGAACGTCCGTTTCACCCATCACAATTTTAAAGTGATATATCAATGCTTCCATGCTGTCATAAACCTCTTCCTTCGGAGGCAGGTAGAAATCCGGAAGGTCTGCATGGAAGGAGGTTTTGTCATCCAGGGTATCCAGTTTATCGAGCGCCTGCCGGATAATGTCGAGGCTTTGCCACATTTCTTCCTCACGCACCATAAACCGGTCGTAGGTATCCCCGTTTGTTCCCAGGGGTATTTCAAAGCTGAAGTCCTGGTAGGAGGAATAGGGATTCATTACCCGCACATCATAGTCAACACCTGCTGCCCTCAGGTTGGGGCCGCTGAAGCTGAAGGCAAGAGCACGTTCTGCGGATATCGGTCCGCATCCAATGGTACGATCCATAAAAATCCGGTTGCGAACCAGGAGTTTTTCAAATTCTTTCAGGCTTGCCGGAAGTTCTTTTACAATATGACGGATTTTTCTCCATGCGGTTTCCGAGAAATCCCTTTCAAATCCGCCAATCCTGCCGATGTTCGTGGTAAGCCTTTCCCCGCAGATCTCTTCATAAATTTCATAGATGAATTCACGCCACTGAAATACATATAAAAAACCCGTCATGGCACCTGTATCTACACCGATTACACTGTTACAGATAATATGATCCGTAATACGGGACAGCTCCATAATAATTACCCGCATGTATTCTACACGCCGGGGAATCTCGGCCCGGATCAGTTTCTCCACCGTCATGTGCCAGCCGATATTATTGATGGGGGAAGAACAGTAATTGAGACGGTCAGTAAGCGGAGTTACCTGGTAAAAGGGTTTGTGTTCGGCCAGTTTTTCAAACGCCCTGTGTATGTATCCGATGGTTTGCTGTGCATCCAGAATGACCTCGCCGTCCATTTTCAACACATTCTGAAAAATTCCATGTGTTGCAGGATGGGTAGGGCCCAGGTTCAGCGTGGTATAGGTCTTTGTTTCTCCCGGTAGTGTCACTGAAGTATCCATTCTTTCTGATCATTTCCGGTGGCTTAACCTGCACCGGAAGGGTAAATTATTTTTTATGTTCCATCAAACGTTCGCGGTCAAAATTCGAATCCTTTCTTCCAAACAGGGTATCGTCTTTATCATAGCGTGTCAGGTCTTCTACAGGGTATTCTTTTCTCATTGGGAAATAATCCATGTCATCCACATTCAGAATTCTTCGTAAATCGGGATGGCCGTTAAAACGGAATCCGTAAAAATCATACGCTTCCCTTTCCATCCAGTTTGCCGCCGGAAAAACAGCAGTAAGTGAATCGTAATGCAGGTCATTGGCCGGTGTAAAAGACTTAAACCGGAGCCGGATATTATGCACCAGTGAGTGCAACTGGTACATCATGGCGAACGGTAATGGTGCTTTTGGATCGTGGTACCCGCAGGATGTGGTCAGGTAGGTAAACTGGAAATCCGGATGATCGTATAAATACCGCGCAACCTGTACGTACACTTTCTTGCTGATGATGAAAACAGGAAAATCATATTCCTGTGAAACGGCGTATATGTCATCACCGAATTCTTTTTTCAGAGCATCGGTGATTTGTTCAATGTCTGGCTTATTCATAATTATTCAATACCATAGGAGGCGAGCAATGCTTTATACTCGGGAGAATTTCGCCGCCTCAATGATTCATTTCCCACAAGTTTCTGAATATTCAGGATACCTTCAAGTATCTGTTCAGGTCTTGGCGCACATCCGGGTACATAAACATCCACCGGCATAATATGGTCGACGCCCTGCAGAACAGAGTAAGAGTCAAAAATACCGCCGCTGGAAGCGCAGGCACCGACAGACAATACCCATCTGGGTTCTGCCATTTGCTCGTACACCTGCCGCAGCACGGGACCCATTTTTTTTGCAATTGTCCCCATGATCATAAGCAGGTCAGCCTGCCGGGGAGAAAAACTCAACCGCTCTGCTCCAAAACGGCCGAAGTCATAGGTGGAGGCCATCGTTGCCATAAATTCTATTCCGCAACAGGAGGTGGCAAAAGGCAGAGGCCATAAGGAATTTTTTCTCGCAAGTCCTACTACTTTATCCAGTGATGTGGCAAAGAAGCCGGGCCCTTCATATCCGGGCGGGGATTTTGCCAGCTTTACGGTCGTCCGTTGTTGTAACTCAGTCATGTAATCTGATGAATTATTGCTTGCATCTGATATGTAATCAAAGAAAGCATTTCCGGGAAAGGCAGCAATAAACCTGATGTTATGCCCACTTCAATGCACCTTTCCTGATAATGTAAAAGAAGCCGGTAAGTAGCAGCACCATGAATACAAGCATTTCCAGGATACCCGTTATTCCCAGTTCTTTAAAATTCACAGCCCAGGGATACATAAAGATGACTTCTACATCAAAGAGGACAAACAGAATCGCTACCAGAAAATATTTTATGGAAATTGGAATCCGGGCATTGTCCCGGGACTCAATTCCACATTCAAAGGTTTCGAGTTTGATTTTTGATTTTCTTTTTGGTCCCAGAAGGTGGGTGGCCGCCATCACCAGGACAACAAAACCTGCTGCAACGAAGAATTGGATTAAAATCGGCAGGTAATCGGAAGGACTTTGCACGTTGGGCATCCCTGAATACTGAAAATTCATTGCAAAAGTAGAAAAAAATGTGCCCCATTATTCTTAGGCTGCCTTTTTAGAACGGAATCAGCCATAAAAAACCCCGATTCATGCCTGCACAGGAAAAATTCGTTTACCTGATCTGTCACGAAAAAATCAGATTCATATATATATAGCCGGAAATACATTCCGCTCCGCCAGATTCTTTGAATAATTGGAAAGAGAGGATCAAATATAATCGTAAAATACTAATAATCAATAATATAATAAACCAAACAAACGTTTGATTAAATACATTTCTACCCAAATCCTTTACCCCGGATGACAAAAAAGAACAGATACACAAAGCAGTCATGGCTTTTCACCATTACCCCATTTTCAATCACTTGTTTGGTACCCGTCTTTCACTAAAACACTACCGGTTAATGCGTTGCATAAAATCATTCTGCCAGCATTTTCATCGTCTGAAATCCATTCGTTGTGAAAATGCGGATGAAATACAATCCGGGGGGCAGGGGGGCAAAAAAAACCTCTACAGCATTTCCGGAGTATTCGGATGCCCATCGCAGGGGGACTTCTCTTCCGGATACGTCTTTCAATTGTACATCTGTTATTCTTTTTTGAACACCGGTAATCCTGCAGAAGTTTCGCGCCGGATTTGGATAAATGGAAACCAATGATTCACCAGGCGGCAACTGGTCAATGGCGTTGGGCAGCCCCAGGGTATCGCAAGAAGAGCCCCCCAAAGCGGGCAGATCGTAATTGGGATTGTTGGGCAGTCCCAGGTAGGTTCGCCTGCCTCCCAGGTCAAAGCCGTACCGGACAAAATTACATCCGCTGCCAAATACATCCGGATTATTGATTACACTTAAGTGGGTATTGTAGATATTGTATAA
>JADZBN010000163.1 GCA_020852075.1 Bacteroidia bacterium | reverse complement strand
TTCACATTCTCAATGTATATCATATACCCAATCCCTTACAGACGCTCCCGCTGGAGATTATAATTACACCGGATGAATTGAAATCCGACACGGAATCCAAGTTGAAAAAACTGAGGGCAGAACTCGTTTCACAGGGGATGGATCCAGGGCACATTACCATCAACACCCGCAATGGTCATACGGTCAAAGAAATTTCACGATTTGCGGATTATGTCCATGGTGATTTGATTATCACCGGTATGCAGGGCATCAACAGGATCCGGGAGCGGCTGTTTGGCAGCACTTCCTACCAACTGATCCGGTCCACAAGGGTGCCGGTACTTGCCGTTCCTTCGGGATTTGAATTCAGGAAAATAAAAAAAATAGTATTCGCCAGTGACGGAAAAAAAATCACCCCTGATTCAGGAAGGATACTTTTTGAAATAGCAGATCATTTCGGATCAACTATTGACATTGTGTGTATTCAGTCACCGGGGGATTACCCCTCCGATGACCAGGTCATCGCATTGCTTGCACCGGTATTTTCAAGGACTCCTCACGAATTCCATTTCCCGGGTGAAAGTGATGTTGTCAGGGGACTGTTAGCTTATTCCGATAACATTAAGCCCGACCTGATGGTGATTATCCCGGGAGTACATACTGCCTTTTTTGAAATCATGAAGGAACATCCTGCCAAATCCCTGATGTTTCGTTCTGCAGTACCTGTGCTTGCCCTTCCTGCCGGCGACCGTTAATTACGATTCCATACCATCGCGTATGGTCTAAGACAAAAGTATGATTTCAACGTTGGGTATCATTGGAATTGACTGAACGAATTCGTATCTTGTGAGGTATTAATTGTAAATTCATAAAACCATGAGCAATCCTTCAAAAACCTTACTCGCATTGCTTGGCGGGCTTGCAGCCGGAGCAATTCTTGGAATTCTGTTTGCTCCAGAAAAAGGTAGTGAAACACGAAAGAAAATATCAGACCAGGCACAGAAACTGGGTGACAAAGCAAAAGCAAAATTCCGTACGGGAATGAAGAATCAGGGAGCAGGGGTTGACCGTATGGAAGAAGAAATGGAAGAAATGTTATAAGATATTTGTTCCGGATGGAATCAGAAAACAATTCACTGAACCGGCTGGCGGCATCGGTGCAGGAATATATTGAAACCCGTGCAGAAATCGTACGGTTAAGCGCCGTAGAAAAAAGCAGCCGCATGGCAGCTTCGTTGGTTTCCATGCTTGTATTCGTGATACTACTGTCACTGGTGCTGGTTTTTCTGAGTATTGCGCTGGCTTATGGTTTGTCTGAATGGATCGGCCGGGCGTATTCAGGATTCCTGATTGTAGGAGGGATGTATCTGCTTACTGCACTCGTTTTATTCCTGAACCGTGAAAAATGGCTGAAGGCTCCCGTAATGAACCAGATGATACGCAACCTCCTGAAAAGAACCCATGTCGAGGAAGATTGAAAATATCCGGGAGTTGCAGGCTGAAATTCGCAGGCTGAAAGAAAAGTCCTCGGGCCAGGAAGAAGCCATCAGGCACCAGTTGAAAGAACTACATGAGCGCCTGAAACCGGAAAATATCCTGATGCACGCCTTGTCATCAATTACCGGGATTAAAATAAAATCATCAGAATTTTTCCGGAATGGTATAGCGATAGGAATAACCCTGCTCCTTCAGCGGTTTATTTTCAAAACAGAAGCAACCCTGGAAAAGAAAATTTACGATTGGGTAGATAAGATTTTTGACAAGGTAAGGGAGTTCCTCAATACACTCAGCAGCCGGGGGCCGGAGGGAAGTTCAAAGATTGACGCTGAAGCATAAATTCATCGAATTATATCCGCCTGCAACAGGCTGCCACGGAAAAAGTCCGGCGGGAACCACGGATGAATCCGGTGATTATTCAACCGGAGTATTTTAGAAAACAAACAACAGCACTGCTGCGGTAGTCATCAACAACAGTGTGACAATTCCCATAAAATTGGAGCGCCAGGAATTTTTATATGCGCCCATCACCGAAGTATTATTTGCAATAAGCAAAATCAGCAAAATCAGCACTGGCGCTGTGATACCATACAGTACAGCAGTATAAAAAAGACTTTCAAAGGCGGTGATATCGGTAACGTTAATGATGAGGGCTAAAGCCACGGACACAACCATTACAATATAAAATCCTTTTGCTTCATGAAATTTCTTATCGAGGCCTTCATTCCAGCCAAAAGTTTCCGATATAATATAAGATAATGAACCGGCGAGAACCGGAACCGCGAGAAACCCTGTTCCAATAACACCGAAAGCAAACAACAGATACGCAAGATCACCGGCCAGCGGATGCAGTGCATTGGCCGCCTGATCCACCGTAATAATGTTTGTTATCCCTTCATTATGCAGTACAGTTCCTGAAGAAAGGATAATAAAAAACATCACCAGGTTTGAGAACATGATTCCCACATCTACATCTTTCCTCATATCCTTTATCACCGTTTTATCTACCACGATTTTTTTTGAATTCACCTCTTCCACCTCCATGGAGGCCTGCCAGAAAAAAAGGTATGGCGATATGGTAGTTCCAAGAATCCCGACAAGGACGAGCAGGTAATCACGGCTCCAGGTAATATCCGGAAAGATGATTTCAGACAGAAGGCTTCCCCAGTTCTGACTGGTAAAAAAAGGAACTGCCAGGTAGGCAATGAGTACAGCACACAGCCATTTCATGGCTGCGGCAATTCTCCGGTAGGGAAAAAAGATAAGACAAAACATCAGAAGGATGGTAAAAAAAACTGAAAAAAGCGATGCCGGCACAGCAGGACTCAACATGTTGGAAACCGCACCCATGGCTGCAATATCAGCTCCGATATTCAGCGTAATGGCCGGGAAACTGAATGCAATCAACAGGTATAATACATACGCAGGATAATGCCTCTTAATGGTTTGCGTGAGACCACTGGAGGTTACAAGGCCAATTCTGGCACACATTTCCTGTATGGAAGCCATCAATGGCCATGTCAGGAAAGCCGTCCAAAGGGTTGTAACACCGAAAGCGGCACCGGCTTGAGAATACGTTGCGATACCGGAAGGGTCGTCGTCACTGGCGCCCGTAATCAGGCCCGGTCCCAGCCTGGTCCACCAGGCCTGTTTGTCTTTTTTCTGCAATGTGTATGGCTTATGGCAAATATAAGACGGGGAACGGCATAGACCATTTGGTAATCAAATAATAATTTAGGGATTATAACATCTGTTTGTGTGAAACTTTGGCTATAGCATTTCTGCACTGTCAAATAATTGGCAATTCTTTCCACAGGATATTCAAATACCATTTAGAAAAACTGTTTTTCCGGTTTGTGACTAAAACCCCTCATCCGGAAGATCCATTCCATCAGGTCCGGCGTTTCTGAATTTTGTTGAATGAAACCAGGGTAAGTCTGAAAACCTGCTGTTTAAATCCCCATCATTATTGCCTGGGATAAAAATCAACATATCATAAATCTTCAGAAAAGGAGAGTATTACATATTAATCCTGTACAACAGGGGCTCATTTAATTTATACATTTCGTGCAGCCAATCAGAGGTGGCTTAGACAGAACAAGTGCAGATTATATTGATCATTCCATCCGGTTTTCAGAAAGAACAGGCCAGGCATTGGAAGACAACGTGAAATACAAGCCTGAGACTCACAAATGACTCATACAGATATTGAATAAAGTTTTGTACATTTATAAAAAGAGATTCCCATTTTGTGGCCATTGACTCAGATCCCAATAGTCCCGGCGCCTGGTCCCGTGTGTTCGGGGGAATGAGAAAGTTTTTCGCGGAAGCGGGAGATATTTCTGCCTTTGCTATCCGGTTTTTCAGGGAAATCCTTTTCCCCCCTTATGAATTCCGGGAAGTCATCCGGCAATCCTATGAAATCGGGTACAAATCTTTCTCACTTGTCGGCATTACCGCATTTATCATCGGGCTGGTTCTGACACTTCAATCCAGGCCGACACTTGTTGAATTCGGAGCTGAAGCATGGTTGCCTGCGATGGTAGGTATATCCATAATACGTGAAATCGGTCCGGTAATCACCGCATTGATCTGTGCCGGAAAAATCGGCTCGGGTATTGGCGCCGAACTTGGCTCCATGCGCGTAACCGAGCAAATTGATGCCATGGAGGTTTCCGGCACCAACCCATTCAAGTACATAGTTGTCAGCCGGATGGTAGCCACCACCGTCATGGTTCCGGTGTTGGTGATTCTCGGCGACACCATTGCGTTGTACGGGTCTTTCATTGCGGTTAAATTAAAAGGCGCAGTCAGTTTAAAACTGTTCCTTAGCCAGGTGTTTGAATCCATTGACTACGGCGATGTAATTCCCTCGATTGTAAAATCTGTTTTTTTTGGATTTGCCATCGGACTTACTGGATGCTTTAAGGGTTACTATACCAAAAAAGGAACGGCGGGAGTGGGACGATCTGCCAATTCTGCAGTAGTCATTGGCTCCCTGTTGATTTTTATCATAGACCTTATTGCTGTTCAGATTACACAATTCTTTGGAATTTTCTGATGGTATGGCTGAAAAAATGAAAATAAAGGAGCATGTAGAATCAGATGAAATCATCTCGGTTTCTCATCTGAAAATTGCCTTTGGAAGCAACCGGGTATTAACCGATTTCAACCTGGGATTGCGGAAAGGGGAAAATGTGGTTGTGCTGGGAAAATCCGGCTGCGGAAAATCCGTACTGATAAAGTGTATGGTCAGGCTGTTGGCCTATGATTCCGGATCGTTAAAAGTTTTCGGGAAGGAAGTGCAAGGCCTCTCTCAGAAAGAACTTGACAGCATGAGGCTACGGATGGGGTTCCTGTTTCAAAGCAGTGCCTTGTACGACAGCATGACCGTACGGGAGAACCTCGAATTCCCGCTAAGACGGCACCACATTAGTTCAAATAAAAATGAAGTAAATGAACGGGTTAAGGAGACCCTTGAAAATGTCGGACTGTATCATGCCATTGATCTTATGCCCTCAGAACTTTCGGGAGGGATGAGAAAAAGAATAGGTCTGGCCCGCAGTCTGATTCTGAAGCCCGAAATCATGCTGTATGACGAGCCCACCACTGGCCTGGATCCTATTACTGCCAGAGAAATCAGCAACCTCATGCTCCGGCTTCAACGCACGTACAATACATCATCCATAATCATTTCACACGATATGCACTGTGCGCGGCTCACTGCAGACCGGCTGGCGGTGATAAACGACGGTATATGCTATGCTGAGGGTACTTTTAATACCTTGCAGGCTTCAAACGATCCCTTTGTGAAAGCATTTTTTAACTGATATGGCCAAAGAAACTGCACGACACGTCCGTCTTGGAATTTTTGTAATGGCCGGAATTGTATTACTCATTCTTGGCTTGTACCTTATCGGGAATAACAAGAACCTTTGGGGTGAAACATTCAGGGTCTATGTTGTATTCCGAAATGCCAGTGGTCTGCAGAACGGAAACAACGTAAGGTTCTCCGGTATAAATGCCGGTACGGTAACCAACATTGAAATGATCAACGACAGTTCAATCCGCGTCGAAATGATCCTTGATATGAGCATAAAACCCTATCTCAGAAAAAATGCAGTAGCAAGAATCGGAACCGACGGGCTGATGGGAAATAAACTCGTAAATATCGAGCCATCTTCAGTATTGTCAGAAGTCATTGAAGATGGAGATACACTGACTGCCGGCGGAAGTACAGACACCGCCCAAATACTTAAGAAACTCGATGAGACTGCAGGTAATGTGAATTCCATTTCTTCAGACATTAAAACCATTACAGAAAACATACGCAGGAGCAAAGGTTCTCTTTATTCCGTCCTGCTGGATACAACGATTGCATCCAGGCTGAATGTTTCAATTGATAATATTTCAGAGATGACGGAAAATTTCAGAAATTTCTCCACCGCACTGGCGGATATGATGGCCGAAACGAAATCCGGTAAAGGCCTGCTCGGATCTGTTACCAACGACACCAGTATGCTGTACCGGCAATTGCGTAATGCGGTTACCCTGATGGAAAAATCCGGAAAAGACCTGTCCGAGGTCACCAACGGGTTGAATGAATCGGTAAAAAAACTTAATCAGGGTCACGGGTCTGCGGGGGTGCTATTGAATGATTCTGTATCTGCAATGGAACTAAAGAATACAATTAGTAACCTCGATTCCAGCGTATATAACTTCAATGAAAATATGAAGGCATTACAAGAAAGCTGGCTGTTAAGGAGTTATTTCAGGAGACAGAAAAAAAGCAATTGATTACGTTTCATTTTAGTCCTGAGAATACAATCTGGTAAAATGCAAAAAAACAAAACCATGAATTTTATTTCATCCGGAGCGTTTTGGGGCCTTATAATTGTCCTGATCGGGCTTACCATAATACTAAGGGAGGTATTCCATCTTCATATTCCTTTTCTGAGGTTTATATTCGGTGCGCTTCTGATTTACTGGGGAGTTAAAATAATTGCAGGAGGATTCATCCGGCATCATCCATCCAACTCTGCCGTGTTTTCTGAATCGGATTTCACGTATGACGAACAAAGGAGTGACTACAATATTATTTTCGGAAGGGGAAGTTTGGATCTTTTCAAAACTGCTGTACCTGCTTCAGATAAAAACATTGAAGTACAGGTTGTTTTCGGAGAAGGGAGGATTATCCTGAATGACAGCATTCCCGCAAAAGTGAATATGAGCGCAGTCTTTGGCAGTGTAGTTGCCGGCGAAAAGGGCGCGAACGGTTTTGGCAATACCACCTTTTATACCAGTGCCTACCGTGAAGGAATGCCTGCCTATATCCTTGATGCAAATGCAGTTTTCGGCAGGATTGAAATAGAAAGCCGGAAATGGTAATCCTTACCGTTCACAACGGAATCCTGTTGCAAGGAGGTTGTCCATATTTTCGATGGTGTACCGGTATCCGGTCTGAAAGATTTCGTCTGCTTTTTCAAAATCATACATCGCAAACTTTTCCAGGCGGGGAGGTTCAATAAAAAGATGGCATTGTCCCATCCGTGTCCTCACCGTTCCATAGATTGCAAGCTGGATACTACGTTCAATGATCTGCAGGGTGGATCGCGGGTTCCCGCTGCGTGGCCAGGGATTTACATGGCATCCGATGATGGCCAGGTCCTCATCCAGGAAAGGTTCCAAAGGCAGGTTATTTATTAAACCGCCATCCACAAGATATTTACCATTTACAGAAACAGGCCTGAAAATTATCGGAAGGGCAGATGAGGCAAGCAATGGTTCTATCAGCGGCCCTGACGAAAAGTACACAGTACTGCCTCCTTCAAGGTCGCTGGCGGAAATTATCAGAGGGATTTTCAGGCTGTCAAATGAATTTTCAGGGAAATAGGTTTTTAATACTTCGCCGAATTTTTCCATTTTGAAAATACCGTCATAGAATCCGGGACGAAGTAAGCCGGGAATGTTCGTTTCCCTGAAAAATTCCAATGCCTGATCCGGCTTATAACCCTTTGCGATAAGTGCACCGGAAATACCACCCATACTTACGCCTGAAATACGGTTGAAGTGTACTCCTGCTTCCTGAAGGGCTTTGATAATTCCGAGGTGGGCAATTCCTCTCGCACCTCCGCCGCTTAATACAAGATTTACACGTATCATGAAATGTTTCCGTTTAATTTTCAGACTGCATCCATTCAATCAGGGTCTTTCCCATCCGCTCCACGGAGGATGAACAATTGGATAAAATAAGCACTCCTGTTTTCGTTGATTTACAGAATCCCAGGAAGGAAGAAAATCCATCCGTACTGCCTCCGTTCCAGGTGATCTCAGTCGCATTCTTACCGGTATTTTCCACCTTCCAGCCCAGCGCAATCAGCAGACCGCCTCCTGCCTGTATTCTTGGTTTTTGCGAAAACTCCAGCATGTCAGTTATGGCTGTATCATGAATTCCAAGATTGGCCGACAGGAAACGCATCATATCCGCAGGTGTACTGTAAAATCCTGTTGCAGGGGCAAAAATTTCCGGTTTACCATGGGCCTGGAGTTTTCCGGTAGCATTGTATCCGTTCATCAGCCGGTAGTACAAGTCACCTTCCAGCCGTATTCCCGTTTGATACATTCCGACCGGAGTCAACAGATAATTCTCCACGACTCTTTCGAAAGGCATTCTTTCTTTCAGTGACATGGCGTGGCCCAGAATGGCGGTTCCGAGGTCACTGTAAATATAATCCAAACCAATGGGTGATACCGGTCTGTAATTTTTAAGGAATTCATACAAATCATTCCGTGTATAGCCGTCATACAGGCTATGGTTGCCCGGTGATATTTTCAGGTTATATGGACGAGACGGCAAGCCGGAGGTATGGGTTGCCAGGTAGCACATTAATATCGGCTGGGGCTTTCCGGAGGTATCGGGCAGGCACACAAAACCGGGGGAGTTCGTCCTGGAATTCCTGTCATGACTTTCAGAATCTAAGGAACTTTCAACCGGCTTGCAAACAATTTGTCTATCCACCGGTGAGGGTACATCCACGGGACGATATTTCTGCA
>JADZBN010000162.1 GCA_020852075.1 Bacteroidia bacterium | reverse complement strand
CTGGACGGGAAGGAACCCTGTACGGATTATTCCGGACCGGCAACTTGAACTCTCGAAAGAATCCCGTGCATTGAACAATGCCGCACCCACGCTTGTTTTCAACGAAAAAGAAAACAGGAAAGGCAATCCTGAATATATCCAGATTGCCTTCGCATCCCCGGTAAAGGAAATATCAGACATCCTCCACAAAAGGAATATCCAGTCGCTTATTGTTGAAGGAGGAAGGCAAACGCTTATTGACTTTATCCAATCCGGAACATGGGATGAGGCGAGGGTATTTATGGGGAAATCCTGGTTGTGCGGAGGCACCAGGGCCCCGGAGTTACCAGGAATAATTGCCAGAACCACAACTATTGAAAACGATACGCTGTTCCATATTTTTCCGCGCTAAAAAAGATTACCAGGAATGGATTTTTTACGACAACTCTGCAATATCCAGGCTCCTTCGGGCAGTGAAGACGAAATGACTGCATTTGTTCTGGAATTCATCGGAGAACATTCCGGCGGGTGGCAGGTACAACCAGAAATTTTTCACGGTCAGGATTTTCAGAATTGCATTGTACTGGTTTTCGGAAAACCACGTACGATGGTATTTGCGCACATGGACAATATCGGGTTTACGGTAAGATACAACCACGAGCTTGTCAGAATAGGATCACCTGACATAACAAGCGGCATCCTTCTGAGCGGTAAGGACAAAAGCGGGATGGTAACTTGTGAACTTGCAGTAGATTCAGAAAAAAAACTGTTCTATACCGGATCCCGGGAAATCGAACGGGGCACACCCCTGAGTTTTGTCCCCGACTGGCGTGAGACAGATGAATACGTGCAATGTTGTTACCTGGATAACCGGTTGGGCGTGTGGAATGCGCTACGTTTATGTGAAACACTGGAAAATGGAGCAGTTGTCTTTTCCTGCTGGGAGGAGCACGGAGGCGGCAGTGTGGCATTTCTGACACGCTTTCTTTTTGAGAAGTACGGGATCCGGCAGGCACTGATCAGTGACATAACCTGGATTACGGAAGGCGTCAGGGCCGGGAACGGTGCGGTGATTTCCCTCCGTGATTCGGGAATACCCAGAAAAAATTACGTTGACAAAATAACAAGCTTCGCTCGTGAAAGTGGTATCGCCTTTCAGCTTGAGGTGGAAGCATCCGGAGGAAGCGATGGTACAGAAATCCAGAAATTACCCTATCCGGTGGATTGGTGTTTTATTGGTGCCGGTGAAATGTACCCTCACTCGCCCAATGAAAAAGTACATAAATCTGATATCCGCGCCATGACAGATCTGTACAGATACCTGATGAAAGCCATATAATTGTTCAAAAATGTATTTTCAGGAGTTCCAGCAATGCCGGGGGAGCAGGGCAGGGTCGGTTTGAATTTCTGTTAATGAAAACAAGAGTTGTTTCTGCGGTGTTGATCAATTCATCCTTCTCGTTATAAATTTCGTACTCAAAATGAATTCTTGCAGTGGGCAATTTCGTGATAACAGTCCGGATTGTCAGCAGGTCATCATAAAATGCCGGCCTGATATACTTTACGGAATAGTTTAATACAGGGAGCATAACTCCTTGTTCTTCCAGTTGTTTATAGTTGAAACCGATATTTCTTAATGTCTCTACTCTTGCTACTTCAAAGTATTCGGCATAATTTCCATAATAGACATACCCCATGCGGTCGGTTTCTCCATAGCGTACCCGGATTTGTATTTTGCTGAAATACATACAGGATAATTTTTGTGTGAAGGTAATCAGAGGCGGGATTTTTTTATACTATTGCAACCCCGTTTTTTCCCCCGGACTCATGAAATATTTTATTTTTCTGGCTGTACTATTTACGTGTGCCTGTACAGAACACAGAGTGCTGAGCCGTCATGAAACCAACGAGTATGTCTTTTCGGATTCGACAAATCATGGGACCGACAGTCTAACGGCGTCTGAAATCAGGCCATATCGTGAAAAATTAAAAGCGGGAATGAGTATTGTATTGTGTGAATCCACAGCCCCGTTTGAAAAAGGCAGGCCGGAGAGTGCCTTGGGAAATTTCGTTTCGGATGCCTGCCTGTTAACCGGTAACCAGGCATATACTTCCTCAGGTAATACACCCGCCGATTTCGCATTCTTCAATACCGGAGGTTTGCGGAGGTCCCTGCCTGAAGGACAGGTTACAAAAGGAGATGTATTTGAACTGATGCCATTTGAGAACCAACTTGTCGTACTTACGATGAATGGTAAACTTGTAAAAAAATTATTTAACTTCATTGCCTCAAACGGCGGAGACCCTGTCGCAGGGGTACGGTTTGAGATTCATGATCAGCGTGCCCGGGCAATTACCATTCACGGGGTTCCTCTGGATACCAACGCAGTGTACAAAGCAATGACCTCCGACTATCTTGCGAACGGAGGGGACAGGTATTCATTTCTTTCGGAGGCGTCAAAACGGGACACAGTTAAACTGAAGGTACGTGATGCACTTATACAATATATGTATATACAGGGAAAGGTTGGCGACAAGATCAGTCCGGTTCTTGACGGGCGAATAAAAAATGACCAGTAGAAGGGATTTCATCAGGACTTTAACAGGGGCTGCGGCCCTTGCAGGATTCGGCGGAATTCCGCTGGACGTACTGGCACGACACGAGTTAATTAAACTTACTGTATTACATACCAATGACGTACACAGCAGGATTGATCCGTTTCCTGAAAATGATCCAAAGTATCCGGGGATGGCAGGCGTTGAGCGGCGCGCATCCCTGATCCGTTCCATAAGAGCACGTGAAAAAAATGTATTGTTACTCGATGCGGGAGATATTTTCCAGGGTACCCCCTATTTTAATATGTACGGAGGTGAACTGGAACTAAAACTAATGACCGATATGGGGTATGATGCCTCAACCATCGGGAATCATGAATTTGACAACGGGATTGACGGCCTGGTTAAGCAGTTGCCGAACGCCCGATTTCCTCTTCTCAATTGCAATTATAACCTGGCAGATTCAGCATTAAACGACAAAGTATTACCTTACAAAGTCTTTGAAAACGGAGGTATAACAACCGGGATATTTGGTGTCGGGATTGAACTTGCAGGGCTGGTTGATCCACATCTTTACGGTAATATCCGGTATGAGGACCCGCTGGAAAAAGCAAAGCATATGGCACACTTCTTAAGGAATGAAAAAAAATGTGACCTTGTGATTTGTCTTTCACACCTCGGCTATAAATACAACTCCAACAAAATTTCAGATGAAGTTCTTGCACAAAAAACATCAAACATTGACCTTATTGTCGGTGGCCACACACATACTTTCCTTGATAAACCGGTTTCATTCAGAAACGCTGCAAACACGGAGACACTTGTTGCACAGGTTGGATGGGCGGGAATCAGGCTTGGACGTGTTGACTATTATTTTGATATTCGCACGAGGAGAAAAATGGCGACGGGCACAACTGTAAAAATAAATTCAAAAACAATAGCAATCTAATTTTTATTTTTCGTTTTTTTACCAAATATTTGTTAGCGGAATTCAGTAACCCATATAGTAAGTGAAATACAAACCGGCCGTGGCCGGTTCAATAAACGGATCAACAACAAAAAACTTTTCTTGGAAACAATTATGGAGAAGACTTGTGAGAGCGTATGGAACAAGTGCCTGCAGATCATCAAGGATAACGTAAGTGCTCAGATTTTTAAAACATGGTTTGAACCCATCAAACCTGTAAAGTTGGAAGGAAAGATACTGACTATTGAAGTCCCAAGTCAGTTTTTCTATGAATGGCTGGAAGAGCACTATATCAGCCTCCTTAAAAAAACCATCCGTCAGCAACTTGGCACCGAAGGTCGCCTGGAATACAGCATCGTAATGGAACACGCCGTAGCCGACGCCCGGCCTTATACAGTAAAAATTCCTACCCGTTCACACGGAGAACTGAAAAATAATCCGGTGAATATTCCTCTCAACAGCGGAGGGAACGCCACCATCCGTAATCCATTTATTATTCCCGGACTTAAGAAGGTAAATGTTGAGTCGCAACTCAACCCCAACTATACATTTGAAAATTTCATTGAAGGCGACTGTAACCGTCTTGCCCGGAGTGCTGGTTTCGCAGTTTCCAACAAACCCGGAGGTACCTCCTTCAACCCCCTTCTGATCTATGGTGGCGTAGGAATGGGAAAAACCCACCTGGCACATTCCATCGGAATTGAAATTAAAAACCAGCATCCGGGTAAAACAGTATTATATGTATCCTCCGAGAAATTTACCCACCAGTTTATTGACTCGGTGAAAAACAATGAACACAATGATTTTGTCCATTTCTATCAGATGATGGACGTTCTGATCATTGATGACATTCAGTTTCTTGCCGGCAAGGAAAAAACACAGGATGTATTCTTCCATGTGTTCAACCATTTGCACCAAACCGGTAAACAGCTCATCCTTACCTCAGACAAGGCTCCTGTTGACCTGCAGGGAATGGAACAACGCCTGCTCAGCCGTTTTAAGTGGGGACTTGCTGCCGACCTTCAAATGCCTGACCTGGAAACCCGCATAGCTATCCTGAATAAGAAAATGTACCTGGACGGAATCGAACTTCCCAGGGAAATTGTTGAATATATTGCATACAGTATTACCTCCAATGTCAGGGAACTGGAAGGTGCACTTATTTCAATCCTCGCCCAGGCGTCCCTGAACAAGAAAGCAGTGACTCTTGAACTTGCCAAGCAAATGATTGACAAGTTTGTGAAGAACACGACCCACGAGGTTTCTATTGATTATATCCAGAAAATCGTTTGTGACTACTTTGACCTTCCGATTGAGATGCTCAAATCCAAAACCCGGAAACGACAGGTAGTTCAGGCACGGCAAATTGCCATGTATTTTGCAAAAAGCATGACAAAGTCCTCACTCTCCAGCATCGGCGCTCATTGTGGCGGAAAAGACCACGCAACAGTTCTTCATGCCTGCAGAACCGTCAATAACCTGATTGAAACCGATAAGAAATTTAAAGCCAGTGTCCTGGAACTTCAGAAAAAAATCAGTATCAACGGAAAATAAAACCCGGAAATTATTATTCAGCCGCCTGCCCGGGCGGCTTTTTTTTTGTCCGGCACCATTCATTTAGTATTTTCGGGGAATTCCGCCTATGAATATCAGAGAGGTCATTACGAAAGAAGACAGCAGGAAATTTCTCCTCTTCCCACTCAGTATTTATAAAACCATCCCTGAATGGATCCGACCCCTGAATAAAGACATCAGGGAAGTCTTTGACCCGAAAAAAAATAAATTTGTCCGTCATGGCGAATGCAGCAGGTTTCTAGCCTGGGATGAAAATGGAAAACTTTCGGGAAGAATTGCCGTGTTTATTAATACGCGTACCGCCAAAAAGGAAAAGCAACCTACCGGCGGTATCGGTTTTTTTGAATCGGTAAATGACCGGAAGATCGCCCATTCACTATTTGACAGAGCCCGGAAATGGCTGGCGGAACGTGGAATGGAAGCCATGGACGGCCCTGTAAATTTTGGAGAACGGGATAGCTGGTGGGGACTGATTGTGAATGGATTTCATCCACCGCAGTATAAAATGAATTACAATCCGCCCTACTACCAGGACCTGTTCGAATCCTATGGCTTCCAAACCTGGTTCGAACAGTGGTGCTTTGCTCTGAAGGTGTACAAACCACTCCAGGAGAAAATTCATATCAGGCACGATCTCATTAAAGAAGATCCAGATTATGCCACCCGGCACCTGGAAAAAAGCAGGATTGAAAAATATGCCGAAGACTTCCGGATCGTCTATAATAAGGCGTGGGCAAAACACGGTGGAGGAAAAGAACTTGAAAGCAGGCAGGTATTACACCTGTTCAAAAGCATGAAACCGGTAATGGATGAGAAACTTATCTGGTTTGTATATTATAAAAATGAACCGGTTGCCATGTGGGTGAACCTTCCCGATATCAACCAGTTATTCAGGAAGTTTAACGGCAGGTTTGGGATCATTGAAAAACTCCGTTTCATACTGATGATGAAAACCTCAACACTAAATAAGTTCATTGGATTGGTTTTCGGTGTCATACCTGAACACCAGGGGAAAGGTGTGGATAGTTATATGATACTTGAAGGTGCCACGGTGATCCGGAATGAGCGAAAATACGAAGATTATGAAATGCAGTGGATTGGAGATTTTAATCCTAAAATGGTGAGCGTTGCCGAATCCCTGGGTACCTATAAAAGCCGCGTATTGAAAACCTACCGTTACCTTTTTGACAGAAACATTCCATTTGAAAGGCACAGGATGTTGTAATAAAACTTACCTGTTTTCAAGTATTCCCTGATAATTCTGAATCAACTTCTGTATCCGTGGAATTCTAAATAATATCAATTCAAGCAGTATAATTCCAAGGATGGCACATAAAATACCCGCAATAACATCCACCAGGTAATGGTGCATCAGATAAACCGCAGAGAACCAGATTCCTGTCATTACAAATGCAAAAAATATTGTTGCTTTTGTACTTTTCATACGGATGGCGTAATAAAATCCCACCACAGGATAGGCAGAATGCAGTGAGGGCATCGCTCCGAAAACATTGGATCCTTTTGTATAAATCGTTGCAAAAAGTGGAAAGTGAAAATAATTATCAAAACGCAACAGGCCGGCAGCATTGGTTTTTACGGAAGGATCAAGCAAAAATCCATGTTCCTGAACATACCAGGGAGGTGCGGCAGGATGCAAATAATACATACAAAAACCAATCAGGTTGGTAACAAAAAATGCAAACGAAAACTTAAGAAACCATTTTTTATCCTGCTTCATCCACAGGTACAGGGCAAAACCCAGGGGGACAGGAACCCAGCACAGGTAAAACAGGGAACAAAACAGGTCAAGAAACAGACTGGGATGAGCATGAAAGTACTCATTGGGGGTCAGAATACCGGTAATATCCCGGATTCCGAACAGGCGTTTTTCCAGGAGATAAATTCCTTTGATATCGACCTGACTGACCAGGTTGTTGGGTACCAGTTTCATTCCGTCATAAATAATCCAGTACACGATAAATATAGAAAAGCCATACAAAAACCTCCTGGTAGAAGAACTGATATAATACAGGGAATTTACAACGGCAACCAGCAGCAAATGGTCACCCCTGATACCCGAGGTAACCCCGGCTGTCAGCAGGTATAAACCAGATAATAAGGGAACAATCCACCATTTTTTTCCGACGGAGCTACGTTTACTGATCATAGTCATCTGATCCCTGGTCAAATTCAGGGTTTGAAATGCTCACGGACAAGAGTCCGCGTTGCAGGATCTTTTCCGTTTAATTCAATATCTACTATATTGGGGAACCAGAAGGTTCCGCCGTTAATACGAATGAAGATCCTGTCCAGTTGAGATAATTTCCCGTTGATTGAAGTGTAGGCGTGAAATCTGCCGGAAGGTGAATCCCTAAACAGGTATATTTTCTTTCTGGTATAGGAAACAAAGTTCAGCACAAACTGATCTTTATGGTCTTTTACCGGAATCACATCAAGTCCGTATGCATAGCGTTTCTGGATATATGTCAGGCCTTCCGTGGTACTGTCGCTCGAATAACGGATCCAGAATACCCTCACGGGTTCCACCGGATTCAGGTTGCCATTATCATCCGTATTTACTTCATACACGATGGCATTGGTGTTTTTACTGCGCTGGATATAAAACAGCGTCTTTTCATTGATGGGCGGAACCGGATAGGTATCCGGACTGACCGGATCGGCTTCATTCCGTCTTTCACCTGCAACAACCAAAAGGCAGTGCAGCATTACCAGCAAAATCAACACAACGCGTTTCATCCTATTCTTCTCCCTTTTCTTTCAGGTACCTGTAACATGCGAAAAGCCGTTGTCCGGCCGTGTAATTAGCCAGCAAAGCTACGGCAATCATGGGGAATGTAAAAAAGGATATGGTTTCCAGATAGAAACCGGGGATACTTTCAAAGGTCCATTTTCTCAGGCCACCGGTGAACGCAGCGACAATCCCACAAACTATTGCAGATACCCCAATCAGAATTACCCTTTCGGGCCTTTGCATCAGCCCTTCCGTACAGGGAATTCCCAATCCTTCGGCCCGGGCACGGGTATAACTCACCATCACCGATCCGATGAGGGCAATAAAGGCGACCAGGGAACTCAGGAAATAATGGTGTGAAACCAGGTAATAACAAATCCCCAGAAACATAAATAATTCCGAGTACCGGTCCAGAACAGAATCATACAGGGCACCAAAACGACTGCTGCTCTTCCCCAGTCTTGCCACCTGTCCGTCTATCATATCGAACATTCCGGCAAAAAGTATGCAGGCACCTCCCCACCCTACATAAGACAGGTCGCCCCTGTCACCGTATTCAGCACCGATAATGAAGATAATGGCAACACAAATATTCAGTATCAATCCGATGGTTGTAACAATATTCGGGGTAATTCCCAGGTATATAAAAAGCCTGACAATGGGATGAAACGTCCCGTGTAAAATCCTTTTTGCGGAGTCCCTGAATGCCATCACCGTTTCAGAAATCAAATTTAAATCTCGCCCTTATCCCCCAGGTGCTGATCTCCGGATGATCCAGGTAGGTGAGCCTCTTGACCAGATCAACCCTGAAAATTTTCAGGATATTTGCCACTCCCACACTGCCTTCAATATAAGGCTGCCGGCGCAGGGAATACGTTAGGCTGGTACCATCCGGTTCAACGGGAAACCGGAACAGGCCCGGATGAAGATCCGGATTATTCTGATTCGTAATCCTTCCATAAAGAATTTTCACCGTAGCGAGTTCACGCCATTTAAGTTTCCTGAACAATGGAATTTTATTGAAGAAAAATCCGTTAAAATAGTGTTCCACGTTCAACCCAACCCATTCATCCGAAATGAATTCCATAAAATTCATGAGGTTATAAGACTGTAACTGGTATGAAAACGTCTGATTCGCCCTGTGAATATCAAGCAAGGGATAGGGTACCGATCCGATGATTTTCCCGGCTTCAGCAAGAACATCCGTATAACCAATAGGCGGGGTGTAAAATCGCTTGAAAATGCTTGCATACAAATTATGATATTCATACTCACCCTTCCAGGGCCCCTTCATTCCATATCCGTATCTGACGGTAAATATCGGATACTGATTAAACATCGGAATCCGGTAGGACCTGCCCTGGTAAAACTGTTCATGAGGCGCATACCGCAGTGTAAGGAACAATTCGGAGGTTGTTACTGTATGCACCCTGGTTTCAGGGGAATTGTTATAATCTACAGGATTAAAATACAATATTCCGGCTGGGATTTGTTCGAGGTGTTTAAAACCGGGGTTATAGGAAAAATGTCCGGATGTTTCGTGTAAATAATCTGCATTGAAAATCCGGTTATAGAGCATTTTGTCGTTTACGCCCCGTTTGATCGAAAGGAGAATATTATCTTCCTGGACAAACTGAAGTTCCTGGCCTGGTATCCTTGTTTCTTCCTGGTAGGATACATGGATGTTTTGCTGGGGCCAGTCTGAATAGGAAGATTTTCCAGTGGCAATGGTGGCCCCGGCATAGTACTTCCATTTTTCGTCCTTAAATCCGTATGCCGCATAGGTCTCAAGGTTGAACCGGTTACTGAGCTTTTTTGTGGTTCTTCCGCCAAATCTCGCCCGTACTCCTTCAATGGGATTGTAACTGTAGAAGGTATTGACAGGCCCGAGTTCCCACAGTCCGAAATCATGATACCCGGCGAAAACAAGGATAAACAGGCTCATGGTATGACGAAATGCGCGTGTATTCATCACACTATCCATCATGGAATACACACCCGCCTCAGATTTGGTGAGGGAATCCAGGCGCGATTTTTTCCAGAATGCTGCAGTACGCAGGGAAGCAGAATCCTGCACTACTACAGGAAGGCCTTTATAAAAATCATCACCACGGGGTTTGTGAAGAACATAATTCCGAAAAGTTTGTTTCCTCTGTCCATACAACCCCATGTGATTTTTTGCAAGACCGAAATCAATGCTTAGTTCATCGGAGGAAACCATGTATTGTCCTTTTTCAACCTGCTTGTAATCCTGAACAATGTTAAGCTCCCTCACAAAATTGAGGTTGATCTCCGGACTGACGGACATCTCAGACCTTCTGATGGCATACGTGGAATCCAACAAAATATAGAGAAAGCCATGAAGCAAAAAATCCGATTTATTCCTTGGGAAAAATGCAAGCTTGATACATTTTGATGTATCAATGGTCATTGTATCGGTAATATAATAACGGTAAAAAACAGGTCCGGCGTCCGCTATCGGACTGATAAACTGATTTGTCAGAATAGGGATGCTGTTTTTATAAATATCAATGTCCTGGTACAGGTAGCCTACGAAGGTTCCGATTCCCTGCTGGTCAAAATACTTGTCAAAATCCACCGTCTTGGTACCCCGGACTATTTCTTTCAGGTTCCGGGGTGACCGGAAGTAGATATCGGATATGCCCTCCTTCAGGTAGATCGGAAGGATTTCCTTGCCATGAAAGGATGTGGAATCAATGTTGTCAAAAACAAACTGGAACTTTTTCATGAACCATTTCTTTTTGAATTTTTCTGATATATCGCTAAGTGCAAACTGGATTTTTTCATACCGTTCCACCTGATATGCATCCACACTTTCACTCCTGTTGGACTTTTTGTGCTCAATAACCTTATGAATCAGTTCTACAGCAGGATTGTCCCGGTTTCTGTATTTTCTTTTTCCCGCACGGATATTCACCTCTTTAAGTTCCCTGGCTACCTGTTCCAGATATATGGTAAATTCCTGGGTTGTATTGGGCACGACATCCCTGTAAATGGTTTTATACCCGAGGTACGTTATTTTAATCCTGGTATAGGGCTGAACGGATTCCAGGGAGAATTTCCCATCAAAGTCAGTATTTGTTCCGATGCTTTTACCTTCTACAAGAATACTTACAAAAGGAAGGGGATCCTTATTTTTTGCGTCATACACAGTTCCCCGGGCAATGGTAAACTGGGCCATTACTGCAGCAGGCAAAAAGGAAAGTGACACAAACAGAAAAAGTCGCAGGGCAGTCCTATTTCCCATATTCATATAAAAACAAATCTTTTTGCCAGGGTATAATTATATGTCAGTCCTACCAGTATCGCAATGCCCGCTTTGGCAGGCAAATAGCCCAGTCCTGCGAACTCGCACAACAGAAATACGCCCGAGACGTTCAGTATCCAACTGCCGGCAACCACCAAAAGGTATTTTATTGCCTGATGTATCTTCCTGCCTTCCACCGATCTGAATGCCCAGTTTCTATTAAGAAAAAAAGCAATTACTGCTCCGGCTACTGCCCCCGCCGCAACAGCAAACAGGTACCATCTGTTTAATACTTCTTTAAAAAGTACGGTAACCAGGAAATCCACAGCCGTTGCAATAGCTGCAACTACCTGTGATTTCACCAGCATACCTGCCGGGATACGTAATGCACCGGCAGTTTTCATTGTCCTGTTATTCTGGATGCCGTTGGGGTGCTCCGGATCCTGGATTACCATATTACCGTTCTCGTTAGAAGTTGCAATAATACATTTGTATAAACGCCAGCCGCCACATCATCAGCCATAATTCCCCACCCGCCATGGAATTTTTCAACATGCCTTATTCCCAGTGGTTTGAAAATATCAAACACCCGGAACAACACAAATCCTACAGCCATAACCTGCCATGAAACCGGAAGGAATGCAATGGCAATCCACATTCCGGCCCATTCATCTATTACAATAACAGAGGGATCGTTCCCCCATTCGGGAACCATCCTGTCTGAGGCCCAGATACCTCCCGTTACGAAAAGGACGATCAGGATGACCTGCAAAAAAACCAAAGGAGTTTCCCTGAATACCAGGTACCAGCAAACCGCCGCAACCATTGAGGAAATGGTTCCGGGGGCAATCGGAATTCTCCCGGTTCCCAAAACCGTTGCCACGGCAGACGCAACGGAATTTCCCATCAGGCTTCAATGAATTCCTGGTAATAATCCAGTCCGAGATGGGTTATCAGGTCTTCGCCCTGCAGGTGTCTCAGGGTGTTTTCCAGTTTCATCAGTTGCTTGAATATATCATGTTGTGGCGGGAGGCCCTTGGCTGCATGGGGACTCTTAAAATAAAATGAAAGCCACTCCTGGATTCCGCTCATACCGGCTCTCTGGGCAAGATCCAGGAACAGTGCCAGGTCAAGTACAACAGGTGCCGCAAGAATGGAATCACGACAAAGGAAATTGATTTTGATCTGCATCTGGTAACCCATCCAACCCGTGATGTCAATATTATCCCAACTTTCCTTATTATCCCCGTGTGGCGGGTAATAATTAATCCTCACCTTATGGTAAAGGTCTTTGTACAGCACGGGATGTTTGTCTGGTTCCAGGATATTATCCAGTACGCTGAGTTTGGAAACCTCCTTCGTTTTAAAACTATCGGGATCATCCAGTACTTCTCCGTCCCTGTTGCCGAGAATATTGGTACTAAACCAACCCCTGACTCCCAGAGCTCTTGCCTTCAATCCAGGTGCAATGATGGTTTTCATCAAAGTCTGTCCGGTTTTGAAATCTTTTCCGGCAATGGGTACATTCATGACAAGGGCAAGTTCCTCCAATGCGGGAATATCACAGGTTAAGTTGGGTGCCCCGTTTGCAAAAGGAACCCCTGACTTCAGGGCAGCCCAGGCATAGATCATTGACGGGGCTATGGAAGGGTCGTTTTCCTTCATGGCTTGTTCAAACTTGTCAAGAGACTGGTGAACATCCGAAGGCTCTAAATACACTTCTGTGCTGGCGCACCAGATCATAACACAGCGGTCGCAGCCACTGGTCTCCCGGAAACTTCGGATATCATCCATCAGTTCCATGGCCTGATCGTATTTTGTGCCTCCTGTTTTGACATGAGTGCCGTTTAGTTTTTTCACATAGGAAGAACTGAACACCGCTTTCATCGGTTTAACAGCCTCGAGTTCCTTTCTCAGCGGGTCCAGGTGTTTGTGTCTCTTCAGAACGCCCGCATGCAGGGCACTCTCGTAGGCATTCTCATTGAAAATGTCCCAGGCACCAAAAACAATTTTATCCAGATCATTCAGCGGAACAAAATCTTTTACTAGAGGATTCCTGTTTTCAGTTCGTTTCCCAAGGCGGATAGTTCCAAGCTGAGACCAGGAGCCAATGGGCTTTTCCATGCCCTTCCGGATTGCAAAGACTCCGGCGATTAATGTGGTGGCAACAGCGCCCAGTCCGACGGTCAGGACGCCTAACTTCCCTTCGGGAAGCCTGATTGGGGTATTCATGGCTTTAAGGTTTAATGGTGTATAGTAATAATTATTGATGTTTTAATACT
>JADZBN010000161.1 GCA_020852075.1 Bacteroidia bacterium | reverse complement strand
TTATTTTCAGCATTGCATTCGGCATTGCCAGTGACGGAACCATGTATTTCCTGACAAAGTACAGGCAGGAACTACGGAGGTATGGATTCAGTATTTCAAAAACCGTTTCAGTTTCAATTCATGAAACCGGTGTCAGTATGCTGTACACGGCCATCATCTTGTTTTCAGGATTTTTTATTTTCACGGCATCCAGCTTTGGAGGCACCTCCGCCCTGGGTGTACTGATTTCAGTCACACTGCTTATTGCCATGTGCAGCAACCTTATTTTCCTGCCTGCTCTGCTGATGACACTGCAGCGGAGGATTATTACCAGGGCGTTTATGAAAGAACCCCTCATCCAGGTATTTGATGAAGAAGTGGACGTAGCGTTGGAAGAACTCAGGGTGGAAAAAAAGTCCCTGTCTGACGGAAAAATAAATGACCATGGATTCATTCAGGAAAAAACAAACAGTGATTAACCCAGTGTAAAACAGATGCTGTTCTGACCATGAAAGGAATTATTCTCGCCGGCGGCTCCGGTACAAGGCTCCACCCGCTGACACTCGCAATGAGTAAGCAGCTTATGCCGGTATATGATAAACCGATGATTTATTATCCCTTATCCGTTCTGATGATGGCCGGAATCAGGGAGATCCTGATTATATCCACACCCCATGACCTGCCACAATTCAAAAAACTGCTGGGTGACGGTTCAGATCTCGGATGCAGCTTTTCATATATTGAACAGGCGGTACCAAACGGACTTGCACAGGCTTTTGTGTTAGGGAAAAAATTCATCGGAGAAGAGAAAGTGGCGCTGATTCTCGGAGATAATATTTTTTACGGAACGGGACTGCAGCAGTTGCTTCAGGCCAATATACATCCCGACGGAGGGGTGGTATTTGCCTATCATGTCAGCGATCCGGAGCGGTACGGAGTGGTTGAGTTGGACAACAATAACCGGGTAATATCCATTGAAGAGAAGCCCGCTGTTCCAAAGTCAAAATATGCCGTTCCCGGACTTTATTTTTATGACAATTCAGTAGTGGAAATCGCAGGCAGCCTGAAACCCAGCAGCCGCGGAGAATATGAAATAACAGATGTAAATAAAGCATACCTGAAACAGGGGCGGCTCAAAGTGGGAATCCTTGATAAAGGAACTGCCTGGCTGGATACGGGAACCTTTGCTTCCCTGATGCAGGCTGCTCAGTTTGTTCAGGTTATCGAGGACCGCCAGGGCCTGAAAATCGGGTGTATTGAAGAACTGGCGTATTCCATGGGCTATATCAATCAGGAACAATTGCGGAAAATTGCGGCACCCCTCGTGAAATCAGGCTATGGCCAGTACCTTCTGTCCCTGCTGAAATGAGAGAAAAACCTGCAGATACCGGAGCGTTGCCCGCCCATTAATAAGAGGTGTTCATATAATTTCTGAAATATATCTTGAACTTTGCCTCAACTTTTATGAATTTCAGGGTCATCCCCTGACAGAGGAAAACACATGAATCGGAAAATATTGGTAACCGGCGGCGCCGGATTTATTGGAAGCAGCCTGGCAGAAAGGCTTTCTCAGGACCCTGACAATTATATTGTCATTGTAGATAATCTTCTTACCGGATCACTTACGAAAGTGCCTCGCTCCGTTCACCAGAATATCAAATTTATCAAGACGGATGTAAATGACCTTCAGGATATATCCAGTGTTTTTCTGGCATACCGTTTTGATTATGTGTTTCATTATGCTGCCGTAGTCGGTGTGAAACGCACGCTTGCCAACCCGGTAATGGTGCTGAATGATATTAAGGGAATTAACAATATCCTGAGCCTTTCAAAAAATACGGGAGTGAAACGGGTTTTTTATTCATCATCATCCGAGGTGTATGGAGAGCCGGTGGAATTTCCACAGAACGAACATACCACACCGCTGAATTCCCGCCTGCCTTATGCCATAGTAAAAAATGTCGGCGAAGCCTATTTGCGGTCGTTTAAACGCGAATACGATCTGGATTTTACCATTTTCCGCCTCTTCAACACGTATGGAGTTAAACAGAGTACGGATTTTGTGATTTCAAAATTTATCGCAGCCGCACTCAGGGATAAGGACATCACCATTTTCGGAGATGGTTCCCAGACACGGACGTTTTGTTACATTGATGATCACCTGGATGCCACTACCAATGCATTTTATAACAATATTCTGGTAAACGATGTGGGAAATATAGGAACAGATCAGGAAATTTCTGTTCTTGATCTGGCCAAACTGGTTATTCAGATTACAAACTCCCGGTCAGTCATTGTCCACCTGCCTTCCCTGAAGGAAGGGGATATGACACGACGGAAACCCGATATTACGAAAATGAAAGACCTGCTGGGAAGGGATTTTACACGACTTGAAGACGGCATCCGGACCATCCTGAGAAATTCAAATTTTGTTCTTTCCTGATTTTTTGACAGCATTTTATAGTCCGGTTTCGACGAATGTTCGTAGGTTTACGGTATGCATGAGATTGATTTTTTCCGGGAGTATGTAGAAAAGGAACTCAGGGCACTTGACCTCTCCGGGCAGCCCGATGAACTCTATGAACCTGTCAGGTATATGCTCTCGCTTGGAGGTAAAAGAATCCGCCCTTCTCTGGTATTGATGGCCAATGAACTTTTTGACGGAAATATCCGTGATGCCAGAGGGCCTGCTCTCGGCATTGAGGTCTTCCATAATTTTACCCTGCTGCACGATGACATTATGGATAAGGCTCCCCTTCGCCGAAATCAGCAGACCGTTCATACCCGGTGGAACGGGGATATTGCAATTCTTGCCGGAGATACCATGTTTGTGATAGCCTGCCAGTTGATGATGCAATCCGCCGGCAAGAGACAGGCGGAGGTGATGGATAGTTTCCTCCGTACAGCGGCTGAAGTCTGTGAAGGACAACAAATGGATATGAATTTCGAAAACCGTGAGGATGTCAGTATTCAGGAGTACCTTGAGATGATATCACGTAAAACTGCTGTATTGATCGGCTGTTCGCTGAAGATTGGCGCCATAACGGCAAATTCCGGTGAGAGAGAGCAGCAGGCAGTCTGTGATTTCGGAAGAAACCTGGGCATCGCGTTTCAGTTACACGATGATTTGCTGGATGTTTATGGCAATACAGAAAAAGTCGGGAAACAGGAAGGCGGCGATATTCTTGCCGGTAAAAAAACCATCCTGATTCTGTTGGCACTGCAGGATCTTGACAAGGAAGGCTGTCGCCACCTGCTGGGTATCTTAAAGAGCCGGCAGATGGGAGTGAATAATAAAATTCAACAGGTAAAGGCGATCCTTACAAATCTGAATGTGAGGGGGAAAGCCGAATCATTAATGGATGCATATTTTCGCAAGGCACTTGATTGTCTGGAAAATTCAGGATTGCCTTCCCACAAAACATCACCCCTGCGGAACCTGGCAGACCAGCTGATGGTACGGGAACATTGAATTATTCCCTGATGACCTTCACCCACCCTTTATACGTATTGAGGCCTGTATCCAGTATATAATAATAGGTGTCATCTTTCAGGCCCGCTGCATCCCAATTGTTGAGGTAGTCACTGCTTTCATACACCAGCATTCCCCAGCGATCCCATATTTTCAGTTCACTGTTGCCGGGAAGATTGGCAATTACAAAAAAATCATTGTATCCGGGAGAACCGGGGTATGGGGTAAAAACATTGGGAATGATAAAGGGGGTAAAGTCAAGCCTCAGATAATCCGTAACAATGATACATCCGCCCACGGATGTTACCGTCAGGAGAACCGAATCCATGGTGTAATCGGATGTCCCGGGTGTATAAACCGCATTCAGTGAGGTATCCGAGGGGGAGAACGAACCACTGCCACTGCTCTGCCAGATGATGCCCGGCGCATTGCTGACAACCGGAGTCAGTGGAATGGCTACGCCGTTTCCCGGACCCGAAGTAATTACCGTGTCCGTTCCGGCATAAACAGAAGGTAAAGGCCGGATGTTCAGATGAACCGTATCCGAAAGATTCAGGCAGGCGCCGGTAGTGGTCAGAACCAGATCAACAGATCCTGTTGTGGTGTCCATGCTTCCCGGAATGTACCAGGGTGAAGGGATGGTATTGCCCGGTCCGAAAGTGCCATTCCCCAGGGTAGTCCATGAAACACCTCCGGCGTTCTGCTGTGAACCATTCAGTTGAATACTGTCTCCTATACATACTGTTGCATCAAGGCCTGCATTGGGGATACCCGGAGGAATAACGGTGATGGTGATTGAATCTATGGTATTACAGCCAAAGGAGTTGGTAACGACTACCGTATAGATCGTTGTGGTAAGCGGGTTGACGATAATCTGAGATGTTGTGCTGCCTCCCGGCAACCAGACATAATTTCCCCCTCCGGTTGCATTCAGGGTATCGGACTGACCAAAACAAATGCTGTTGCTCCCCGCAGTAAGGGTTACAATAGGATTGGGAGCAACATAAAGGGCCATCCGTGCCGTATCGTCAGGGCAGGGAGACTGAGAAACAACAAGCATCAAATCAGAATATCCCGTATCTCCTGCGGCCGGTGTGTACACAGGATTTGTAACGGAAGTGTCACTGAAAGTCCCGTTGCCCGAGGTGAACCATTGCACGGATCCGTTGGATGCCGTCCCTGGAATCAGAACAGAACTGCCCGCACAAACGGAGGCAGAATCAGGAAAGATCTGCGCGTCAGGCATCGGATTAATCAGTACACTGAATGTGGCAGTATCCCCCGGGCAACCAAAGGAATTTGTTTCAAGAACAGACACAACACCATTTCCTGCAGTCGGCCAGCTGATATAGATACTGTCTGTCCCCGTACTGAGTGAATCCATAACACCGCCGGAGTTCATCCAGTTTAGTGTTGAACCCGGATTGAGAGGAACACTGAAGACGGCCTGTGAACCAATGCAAACGCTGTTGCTGCCGGAAATCAGGATGGTCGAAGGCCGCGGATGTATGGTAACATTGAAATTGAGTACCGGACCCGGACAGTTGGCGGCATTGACCTCATACACCGACACTACCCCGGTGCCTGCAGGCCCCCAGGTGATATCCACCTGGTTCCCAAAATTTGCACCCGGAAAGTATCCATTGGATACCAGCCAGAAATAGGTGGATCCTGCATTGGGCGTAACCGAATAGGTACCTGTTGAATTTTCGCAAACCACAAAGGGGCCCGTTACTACAGTACTGGAATCCGGCCTGGGATGAATGGTAACGGAATAGGATTGCAGGACGCCCGGACAACCAAAACTGTTGGTGTCAATCACAGAAACATTTCCGCTTCCCGCCGGCCCCCAGTCCACCGTAAGAACATCAGTACCCTGACCTGAAACAATGGTGCCTCCCGACAAGATCCAGGAATAATTTCCGCCGGGCGGTGTTACGGTGTACACCTGTCCGGAATCCCCCTCACATACAATCCCGGGGCCTGCAATGGGCCCGGTTGCCGGAACCGGATTTACGGTAACCGTGATTGTGCGCGATGAAACGCAACTTCCAATATAGCCGGTTACGGTATAGGAGTAGGGGGAAGCTGCAGCCGTCAGTCCGGACAATAGAATTGTGCCTGTGCTGTCTCCGGTTGACCACTGATAGGTATTGGCACCCGAAGCCATGAGTGAAACCGCCGCCCCTTCACAAATGGCCGTATCGGCAGTGGTGGTAAGAACAACGCCATTGACAACGGTTACCGACTGGGTAAGATTTGTTACACACCCTGAATTGGCATCAGTAACAGTCACTGCAAATGGATACGATCCGGCCCCGCAGGAAAGGAAATCAAAAGTTTCTGAAGCATTGGCACTGGTGGAAGGGCTTACACAAACAGGAATGCTGGTCCAGTTGTACACGGATCCCGGAGAGGCACCATTTACAGTCAATACCGATTCCAATACCGTATCCGTCGTACAGAGGAATGGATTGTTTGCCGTGAAAACCGGTTCAGGAAAAATGATCACGGAATCTGCTACCGTCGAATCGCATCCGCCGGCAAGGCTTACTGTAAGATAAAAGATCGTGGTGGTGGAAACGTCTGCAGTTGTAAACAAGGAGGTGGTATCGGTTATTACAACGCCCGGATTATTGCTGCTCCAGTGATAGGTTGTTCCCGGGTCGGTATTACTGCCGCTGCCGTCAAGGATAATGGTGGTGGTTACACCGTTGCAGATTTGATTGGGAATGACCATAGCAGAAGCATCCGGACGCGGCAAGGAGGTAACGGATACCGACGTATCCCTGAAACATCCTGTTGACGGATCAGTTACCCGCAGTACAAACACCTCGTTATTGCAGACGTAAGAAGTTGTTACCAGCGAAGAGGGATTACTGACAGGGCTTCCTCCTGCCGCACTCCAGGAATAATTAAATCCTGTGGTGGAGCCGGTTCCATCCAGTGTTACCGTTCCGCATCCGCAAATGGAAGGAATGGTATCAGCATGCGCAACCGGCCTGGGATTTACATTCAGGGTATAGGTTATCACCTGGCTGCATGTACCTGCCTGCCCAAATACGGTGTACACGGTGGTAAGCGTGGGATGAACATCCTGTATGGAGAGTGTGGAATCTGTAAAACCATACACAGGATTTGCCGTCCACACATAATCGGTAGCACCTGATGCAGTAAGCGTTGCCGTATCCCCTTCGCAAATCAGCGAGGGGCCTGTGACAGTCATCGTCAGACCTGAAATCACATCGAACGATGTACTTACCGTATCGGTGCAACCGGTAACTGCATCCTGTACAATAGCCGTGAAAGTATAGGTCGCAGCAACACCCGTTGGAAAATTTACATCAATGGAGGAGGAGTCAGCACTGGCTCCCGAGATTAGTGGATAGTCCGGGGAAAGGATCCAGGAATAACCTGAACCAATACCCGCTCCGCTGATAGTAAAAGTATTCTGGATTACAGGTGAGGTGGCACATTGAACAGGGACTAATGCATCAATCACAGGATCGGGATAAATCTGGATGTCCGTGCATTCGGGAAATGATACGCAGCCTGCAGAATCGGAAAGTGTAACACAGTAGGTGATGTCTCCCTGGATGACTGCAATGGGTGAAGCACTGGATGGATTGTCAAGGCCTGCAGCCGGACTCCAGCTATAGGTAAAGGGGGGCGTTCCTGCCACCGGTGTTGCACTCAGGCTTACTGAATCGTACCGGCAGGCCTGAACAGGAGATCCTGCCATTACCTGCGGGCGCGGGTTGACGGTAATATCTACAGAGGTATCGGCAATACAACCCAGTGAATCCTGGATGAATACTGCCTCATTGTATGGGCCTCCGGGAGGAAGACTGCTGATGACCGGATTGCTGCAACTTGTACAGGAGAAATTTCCTGTACCTGCCCAAAACCAGGTAATGGGCGGGGTGGCATTCTGGACGGTTGCATTCAGTGTAGCATCCGATCCTTCACAAATTGTAAGAGGCCCTCCCGCATCAATGACCGGTTTGGGATTCAGCGTAAGAACGGAGGTTACTGTATCCGGGCCGCAGGCACCGTCGGCAATAAGGGTCACGGTAAAAGATGTTCCCGGACCACCGAAGGTATGATTCACTATCTGGCCGGAGGCCGTATTCGCAGCACCGGATGCGGTATCTCCGAAATTCCATTCCCAGGAAACAATATTCGGATCAACAAAGGGAGGGTCTGGTAATACATTCGCATCGCCCATAAAGGTGATATCCGTACCTACACAGGCGGGAGAGGGAAGAAAGGAAATGGAAGCGTAAAGGTCCTGTACAATTACATCCTGACTGATGGTCTTACAACCACATTCCGTATTGCATACCCGCAGCGTGACAGTATGTGTACCTGTAGTCGTAAATACAATTGTTGTATCTGCCCCGCTTGCAGGGATATACGATCCCGTGTCAATTTTCCATTCATAAATGATGTTGGTTCCGCCATGCAGGGTGGTAGTGTTCTCTAATTGTACAGGAAGCGGAATGCAACCCGATGCCGGATTGGTGTTGAAGTTGGCATCCGGCCGTGAAACAATGGCGTCATTAGAGGTGGTTGCAGTGATGTTAAACGCTTCAGCATTACCCGCAGTACCGTCAACCATTATGTAATAAACAGTACCTGCAATTGTTGCAAAGGTCAGCGACATGGAGCCTCCCGTGGCACTGCTGCCGCTGGTGCAATTGCCGGTTGTGGTCAGTGCGCCGCAGATTCCTGTATAAATTTCCATCTCCAGACCGGGATTGTTATTGATGGATGTAACTGTAACTGTACAGCGTCCGTTGTTGATGGCAACCACGCGAAACCATACATTGTTGTTCACGCTGTTATCTCCGCAACTCAGCGAAGGATCTCCCAGACCAGGAGTTGCACCTACCGTAGTCCGGGTGAGCAGGTTATTGGCACAGAGCGTTACCGCATTGGAGCAATCATCCTGTGCATAGGATGTAAAACCTGTAATCAGCAAAAATATCAGTGAAAAAATCCTCCGCATGGAGATATGAATTAAGGTTCTAAATTAAATTTTCGCTCTTATTTCAAATGTAAAACGGGTATCTTTTTTTGAACATAAAATCGGGTGTTTTGTTAGTTATATGTTTGCCGGTCATCAACATGGAATCATGATAACTGTCCGGAAGAAACACCGGGCTTTATTTCTTTTGAGGTCGTGAGGCGGAATCCTTTTCGGGGATTTGTACCATTTCATGGTGACTTTTCAGGAACGACCGTTCTTCTCCGGACAAATTCCTTGATTTCCACCCTCAAGACATATTTTCAGTGTATAACCGAATATTTCGATTATGTGATATTCATGGGTATCCCTTGTGTTGTGTGATATGGTAATTTTCATTACAATTTAATATTTGACATCTTTGCAGTAGTGAACCGAAATCCCCGTGATATATTCCGGTTGCTTCAGAAGATTACCCCCCGGAAGATTGTCAATGCCGCAAGAATCACCGGAAGTTACTATTCATCCATACGGAATGGCAATCCGGTAATATCGGGCATGCCCATTGCCCTTTCCATTGAGCCTACCACATCATGCAATCTCCGTTGCCCGGAATGTCCGAGTGGAATGCGTTCTTTTACCCGTCCGACAGGAATGCTGGATCCTGGTGTTTTCCGTCGCGTCATTGACCAGGTGTACAGGGATTTGGTGTACCTGACTTTTTATTTTCAGGGAGAGCCCTATCTCCATCCGGGTTTTCTGGAAATGGTGGGGTATGCTTCACGCAAAAATATTTACACTTCCACTTCCACCAATGCGCATTTCCTGGACCGGTTGCAGGCCGAAAATACCGTTTCATCAGGACTTGACAGGCTGATTATTTCCATTGACGGTACAACCCAGGATATTTATTCTTCCTACAGAATTGGTGGAAACCTCGAAAAAGTAATTCAGGGAACCCGGAATATAGTGAAAGCAAAAAAGAAACTGAAATCTTCAACTCCGCATCTTATATTTCAGTTCCTGGTAGTCAGGCACAATGAACACCAGGTGGAAGAGGTAAAACGGCTTGCAGCAGAAACAGGAGTCAATGAATTGGTATTTAAAACCGCCCAGGTGTATGATTTTGAATCAGGGAATCCGCTGATACCGGAGAACAGCATGTACTCCAGGTACAGAAAACTGCCGGATGGGAACTATGTACTGAAAAATCCCATGAAAAGCCGGTGTTGGAAGTTATGGCATTCGGCTGTGATAACCTGGGACGGGAACGTTCTTCCCTGTTGTTTCGATAAGGATGGTCAATACACTATGGGGACTCTCCGACAAAATACTTTTGTGGAAATCTGGAACAATGATGCCTACAAAATTTTCCGTAACCGGCTCCTGAAGGACAGAAAGCAAATTGACATTTGCAGGAATTGCACAGAAGGGACAAAGGTCTGGACCTGATCCGTTACATTTATAAAGTATCATGGAAAACAATACCATCCCTGTCGCGGAGTTGCTACATACCTTTACCGGTCATACCGGAGCGGTATATGCGCTGTGTGAAAGCTGGTCCGGCAGGGAATTTTATTCAGGCAGCGGTGACCATCTGGTTTGTCATTGGGATCTGGACGGATTGCGGCAGCCAGAGGCGGTAGCCCAGTCGGATTCGGTGGTGTATTCTCTCTGCAGTATATTGGAGAAAAAATTACTGATCATCGGAAACTCCCGTGGTGAAATTCATGTTCTGGACATTGAAAGCAAAAAAGGAATTGTACGGTACCGTCATCATAGCGCCGGAATATTTTCCCTGGTATATTCTCCGCCCGTGAACCGCCTGTTTGCCGCCGGGGGAGACGGTATTTTTTCGGTCTGGGACACCCGGGACTTTTCCCTGATAGCATCGGTAAAGCTCTGCGACGAAAAGGTCCGAAAGATGGCTCTGTGCAGCGACGAAACGCAACTCGCCATTGCATGCGGTGATGGCACCATTCGCATTGTGGATACAGCGTTGCTGAAGGAATTGTTCTCGTTCCGGGCGCATGAATTTTCCACCAACGCCGTGCGTTATCATCCGGAAGGAAAATATTTATTGAGTGGAGGCAGGGATGCCCGCCTCAGGGTCTGGGATACCATCACGTGGAAACTGATCCGGGAGATTCCGGCACATAATTATGCCATCTATGATATTGTCTTTTCACCCGGAGCCGGAATGTTTGCCACAGGCAGCCGCGACAAGACAGTAAAAATCTGGGATGCCGCCGGAACAGATTTTCTGCTGAGGCTGGACAGGGAAAAATCCGACGGTCACCGGAACAGCGTCAACTGCCTTTTGTGGACGCAGCATACGGGATTGCTTTCCGGTGGAGATGACCGATCCGTAAAAGCCTGGAAAATTTCACCATCAGGTTGAAAGTTCTTCCTGAGGTTAATGTGCAACCATTGACTGAGAGCCAACGGCCGGAATCGAACCGGCGACCCTCTCATTACGAATGAGATGCTCTGGCCATCTGAGCTACGTTGGCAAATCCTTTTGGACGATTTACATGAAAAAAGTTACGTTTTTTGACGAAAAACGCATATTTATTTTTTTTTAAAGATTTTAATAAAAATAATGAAACAATCAGACAACCCTGTCGTTATAGGGGTTGTGTTTCATGTTAAGTTTTAAGTTAAGTAATTTGAATTGTTGATCAGGAAGCCCCGGACTAAACTCCGGGGTTTCTTGTTTTACAAAAGGCTCACCCGTCAGATCGTCATAATTTCTTTTTCTTTCTGCTCCAGGTGTTTGTCAACCACTGAAATAAACTGGTCTGTCATTTTCTGAATGCGGTCTTCAAGATCCTTCACGACATCTTCGGGAACAGATTTTGCATCTTTCTTCGTATGCTCATTGGCATCTCTGCGCGAACTGCGGATTCCCACCTTGCAATGTTCTGCTTCTGCTTTGGATTTTTTCACAAGTTCTTTACGACGCTCTTCGGTCAATGCTGGAACATTGATCCTGACAATAGCGCCGTCATTTTGCGGATTGAACCCGAGGTTGGCGGCCAGTATAGCTTTTTCGATCTGGCCTACCAGGGATTTTTCCCAGGGTTGAATCATTATGGTTTTGGCATCGGGCGTGGTAATATTTGAAACCTGGTTCAACGGTGTGCTGGTTCCGTAATAATCCACATGCACATTCTCTACCATGGAAGGATTTGCCCTTCCGGCACGGATTTTTGCCAATTCAGCTTCCAGGTGGTCAATGGCTTTCTGCATTTGGGCCCTGGCATCATTCAGGATTTTGTTGGTATCAAACATCGTTCTTGAGTTTGCAACACTGCATAAAAAGAATCCCGCAGGTTTTTTTGTAAATATATTCCATGAATCAGAATTCAACAAGCGTCCCCACGGATTCTCCTTCAAGTACTTTCAGAAGGTTCCCCTGGCGGTTCATGTCAAATACTATTATGGGTACCTTGTTTTCATTGCAAAGTGTGAACGCCGTCAAGTCCATAATTTTCAATCCCTTTTCGTACACTTCATCAAAGGTTACCGTATTGTATTTTACGGCGTCCTTGTGCTTTTCGGGGTCCGCGGAATAAATGCCGTCCACCCGGGTTCCTTTCAGGATAACGTGAGCGCCGATTTCAATGGCACGCAATGAGGCTGCCGTGTCGGTGGTAAAATAGGGATTACCGGTACCGGCCCCGAAGATCACCACCCTTCCTTTTTCCAGGTGCCTTACCGCCCTGCGTTTAATGTAGGGTTCGCAAATCTGCTCCATTTTTATGGCCGATTGCAACCGCGTATCCACGCCGATCCTTTCCAGCGCACTTTGCAGAGCCATACTGTTAATTACAGTAGCCAGCATTCCCATATAGTCCCCCTGAACACGATCAATAACGTCCTCGGTATCATTGCCAACACCGCGGAAAATGTTTCCTCCGCCAATTACGATGGCTACCTGAACACCATGATTCACCACACTCCGGATATCTTCTGCATATTGCCGCAGCCGGTTGTGGTCAATGCCAAATTCTTTATCACCCATCAGCGCTTCGCCGCTGAGTTTCAGGAGGACCCTTTTATATTTCATGGCATGCAATTTTGCGTTGCTAATTTAGGGATTTTGTGAAATCATGAAGGATACCGGCATGATGACCGGGAACAGGACAAAAAAAAAGGAACCCTTTGGTTCCTTTTTATTATCCGATTTTTACTCTTTTCATCGCGGTTACCTTTAGATTCCTGTCGGTCCCTTCAAGGTACTGCCGAACGGTTTTTTTATCGTCTTTGATGAAGGTCTGATTCAGGAGTGTGTAATCTGTATAAAATCTGTTGATCTTCCCCTGAGCAATTTTTTCGATCATATTTTCGGGTTTGCCTTCCTGGCGGGCCTGATCTTTTGCGATTTCCAGTTCTCTTTCCAGGGTTCGGGTATCCACATCATCCTTATCAATAGCTACCGGTGCCATTGCGGCAGCCTGCATGGCTATGTCCTTACCGGCTTCTTCCACCTTCGCTCCTGACATATTGAGGCCAATCATGGAAGTGAGTTTGTTTCCGGGATGATTATACACAATTACTTTCTCCGCACTTACCGTCTGGTAGTCAACCACATCAATCTTTTCACCGATTTTACCCATCTGATCAAGCAGTGACTGGGCAACGGTAACATTGCCCAGTGACAGGTTTTTCAGGTCTTCAATACCTGCAGGTTTTTTTGCCATGGCAAGATCCAGAATGGATTCACCGTATTTTATGAAATCCTGATTCTTTGCCACAAAGTCTGTTTCACAGCATACTGCAACGATGATTCCGTTCTTACCATCGGAAGATACCTTACCGAAAACATATCCTTCTTTTGCTTCACGATCCTGACGGTTGGCGGCGATTTTCTGACCCTTTTTTCTCAGTATGTCAATGGCGGCTTCAAAATCACCATTGGATTCCATGAGGGCTTTTTTACAATCCATCATTCCGGCACCCGTTTGCTGACGAAGTTTGTTAACGTCTGAAGCACTGATTGTTGATGTACTCATTGTTACCCGTTGAATTATTCTAATTTGCAGAATTGCCGTTTTACTTTTATGAACCTTTTTTGGTACTGATTCTTTTACGTCCCCCGGTTTTTGGGGCCTTGGCAGTTTCTCCTTCGGGCTCCTCTTCCTCCGTCATCGTTACCATTTTTTCTTCTGCGTTCACTTCTTCCTCCTCCTTCTCTTTTTCCATTTCCTTATCCTGCTTGCGCTCGGCAAGACCCTCTTCAATGGCTTTAACCATGGTGTCCACGATCAATGCAATGGATTTCGTGGCATCGTCGTTGGCCGGAATGGCAAAATCCACCTGGGTAGGATCGGTATTGGTGTCCGTGATGGCAAATGTGGGGATGTTCAGTTTCTTGGCTTCTGCCACCGCAATGTGTTCCTTGTTGATGTCCACGATGAACAGCGCGGCGGGAAGCCTTCCCAGATCCGCAATACTGCCGAGGAATTTTTCCATCTTGGCTTTCTGCCGGGTAATCTGAAGGCGTTCCTTTTTGGAGATATTCTCAAAGGTGCCGTCGGTTGCCATCTTCTCGAAATTGGTCATTTTCTTTACCGATTTCCTGACGGTGGCAAAATTGGTAAGCATACCACCCGGCCAGCGTTCAACGATAAAGGGCATATTGATTTTCTGGGCACCACCGGCAACAATTTCCTTGGCCTGCTTTTTCGTGGCTACGAAGAGAATTTTCTTGCCAGACCTGGCAATCTGCTTCATGGCATTCGCCGCCTCATCAATTTTTGCTACGGTTTTGTTCAGGTCAATGATGTGAATACCCCGTGTCTCCATAAAAATATACGGTGCCATTTTGGGGTTCCACTTGCTCTTGAGGTGACCGAAATGCGCTCCGGCGTCGAGTAAATCCTGATATGCAACTTTGGACATTTGTATTCCTTGTATGTGTTATAAATCTGATAAATAATACTGTTAACGTTTGGAAAACTGGAAACGCTTGCGGGCTTTCCGCTGACCGGGCTTTTTCCTTTCTACCATTCTTGGATCACGGGTAAGAAGTCCCTCTTTTCTCAGCAGCGGTTTGTGTTCGTCATTTACTTTAACAAGTGCGCGCGCGATAGCAAGACGTACCGCCTCTGCCTGGCCTTTGATGCCGCCACCGTCAACATTCACGGTGATGTCATATACTTCCTTCGCATTTACCGCAGACTGCGCCTGGGTAACAATATATTGAAGCGGGCCTGTCGGAAAATAATCCTTGAAGTCGCGTTCGTTTACTTTAATATTCCCATTGCCCAGATCCACATAGACCCGTGCCACGGAGGTTTTTCTTCTGCCTATAGCGTGAATAATTGCCATTTGAATTATTGTAAATTATTTGAGTTTGATTTCTTTGGGCTTCTGGGCAGTGTGTGGATGGTCTGAACCCGTATATACATGAAGGTTACGGAACAATTCACGGCCGAGTCTGTTTTTGGGGAGCATGCCACGGATGGCATTTTCAAGTATGAGCGCCGGATTTTTCTTCATCCAGTCTTCCGGTGTGGCAAAACGTTGTCCGCCGGGATACCCTGTATAATGAACGTATTCTTTATCAGTCATCTTAGCGCCTGTGAAACGCACCTTCTCTGCATTTATAATAATGACATTCTCACCACAGTCAACATGCGGTGTGTATGATGGCTTGTTCTTGCCCCGGAGGATTTTTGCAGCTTCCGATGAAAGTCTTCCTACCACCAGGTCGCTGGCATCAATCAGTACCCAACCTTTATTCACCGTTTTGGCATTTGCCGATACCGTTTTGTAACTCAAAGCATCCACTTTTCAATGATTTTTAAGTGTTTTTTCAAAAATTTGGTTTCCCCGGAGGGGTTGCAAAATTACAAGAAAATTAATTTTCTACAAGAGGATTCCCAAATAATTATCTAAGAGTTAATGGTGTATAATTCGGGCTGGTATGAGGCTCCCAATGCCTGTTTTTTTGACATTTTAAGATGAAATTAATGCTGTTTAATGAACCCATTTTTGAAGATGAAGCCCAGCGAAAAAATCCTGATTGCCGGGGGCTCCGGTTTCATCGGATCCGCGTTAAAATATCACTTCATCGGGACACCTTACCGGGAAGTTACCGTGTTATCCCGGAAGGCAGACGATGCCGAAAATCAACGGATACATTGGTCTCCTGATTCAAAAATAATTGATTATCAATTAATTAATGAAACCAATGTATTGATTTACCTCGCGGGAGCAAGCATCATCGCCAAAAGATGGACTCAGGAAAGAAAGAAAGAAATCCTGCGCAGCCGGAAGGCAGGCCTCGACTTCCTGTTTGAAACCCTCGCGGGTCAGCCTCATTCTGTCCGGACCTTAATTTCCGCATCCGCCGTGGGGATCTATGGGAATAGCGGAAATGTACTTGTCTCTGAATCAGCACCTCCGGACCCATCCTTCCTCGCAGAGGTTTGTCGGATTTGGGAGGAAGCCGCCTTGAGATTCAGGGAATTGGGAATCCGTGTTGTGATTTTCAGGATCGGGATGGTGCTGTCCCGCGCAGGAGGTGGATTACCGATGATGTCCATGCCCGTCAAATGGTTCGCGGGTGCACCGCTTGGGAAAGGAACCCAGTATATTTCCTGGATTCATATCCACGACCTGGTCCGGTTGGTTGAATTTGCCATCGGAAACCCGGAACTCCATGGAATTTTCAATGCCGTTAGTCCGGCTCCGGTTTCGCATCAGGAGTTTATGAAAACACTGGCTTTAGTTCTGCACCGGCCGCTCTGGTTCATTCATATACCCGCAGGATTTTTACGGCTTTTGTTGGGGGAACGGGCGCAAATGGTTCTGGAGGGACAGAGGGTGGATCCCGGCAGAATTCAAGACGCCGGATTCCGGTTTGAATTCCCGCTGTTGAAAGCAGCACTTCAGGAGATTTATAAAACAAAGCCCTGACAGAAAACTTTTTTTGAGCGATTATGGAATCTTCAACGGGATTTCATCCTGAGTGAAAATCCAACACATGAAAAATCTGATCTTCATTCTATTTGCCTTCTCATTCCTGCACGGGCAGGGTTCCAATGAAAAAATAACCCAATCGGTAATCCGGGATGTAACCATCTTCACACAGGGAGCCCAGGTATTCAGGACTGCGGACATTGCATTTGATGCAGGAATTACCGACCTGGTGTTCGACGAAATTTCGCCCTTTGTTCTTCCTGCCAGCATTCAGGCCGGAGGGAAAGGGAATTTTATCATACTTGAAGTCAAAGAACGTCAGGTTTTTCCCGAACCTGCAGGAGAAGAAGCAAGCAGGCAGTTGAAAGAACTTGAGAAAAAAATCAAATGGCTGGAGGATTCAATCAGCGACAAACAATTTGAACTGGATGAATTGAAAAACCGGAAGGATGCACTGCTCCTGGAAAAGGACATGATCCTGAAGAACAAATTAACCAGGGGAGAAGGGAAGAGCGATTCGCTGCCGGTATTAAAACAGGCCATGGAATTTTTCAGGAACCGCCTGAACGACATTAACACAAGGCTCACCGAAAACAGCCGGGAGAATAAATCCCTTGGAGAAATCATTGCGGGGATGAAAGAAAGGAAGTCTCAGCTTGAATCCTTCAGAAGCAATGAACCTGCGGTTAAAAAATTCGGGCCAAAATACCAGGTGGTGGTAACCGTCCGTGCAGAGAATCCCGTGACCGGTACTGTGGACATAAACTATGCGGTAAATAATGCGGGCTGGGTGCCCTCCTATGATCTTCGCTCCAAGGGAGTTTCTTCACCGGTCGAAATTTCATGGAAAGCCGGAGTGTCTCAGAATACAGGGGAAGACTGGAAAAACGTAAGGTTGAAACTATCCACAGGCAATATGAACCGGAACAATACGAAACCTGTGCTGCCGGTGTGGTACCTGGATTATTACCGCACGAAGCCTGCTAAAAAATTTGCTGGTTCCGGCCTTTCCATACAGGCTGACGAGCCAGCATCCGAATCACTGAAACAAATGAAAGACAGGGAGGAGGGCCTTGGTCCTGCCGGGTCCGCTGCAAATTATGCAGCCATGATTGAAACCATGGTGAATGTTGAATATGATATCAATCTGCGATACGACATTCCGGCAGACGGAAGCAGTCACGTGGTTTGGATCAAAAAGGAAAACCTGAATGCAGACTATATTCATTACCTGGTTCCCAGGCTGGAATCCGAGTCCTATCTGCTTGCCAGAATTACCGGCTGGGAAGGCCTGAATCTGTTGCCCGGACAGGCCAATATTTTCTATGACGGAACCTATGTGGGGCAAACCGTTATCAATCCTGAATTGATGGACGATACCCTGAACCTTTCCATGGGCCGTGACAGAGGATTGCAGGTCACCCGGACCAGAATGCCCGTAAAGGAAAGCAGTAAATTCCTTGGGGGGGAGATGGTAAAAACGGTAACGTATGAGTTGAAAGTAAAAAATTATAAAGGAGCAACACTCAATGTTATTATGGAAGACCAGATACCGGTTGCCGGAAATAAAGAAATAAAGGTGGATCTGAAGGAAAGTGCCCGTGCAGCATGCAATGATAAAACAGGATTGCTGACATGGAATTTTTCCATGAACTCCAAAGAATTGAAAACACTGAACGTTACCTACTCTGTAACCAGTGATCAGAACATACC
>JADZBN010000160.1 GCA_020852075.1 Bacteroidia bacterium | reverse complement strand
GTGAAAGAAATAGAAGGCGCCATTGAGAATGTGGGGAAACTGGAAATTTACAAGATGGAGAAGAACCTGAATATACTTTCCGTTATTGCTGGTATTGCCCCCATGTTTGGGTTCCTGGGAACCATCTTCGGTGTAATCAAGATATTTTATCAGATTGCGTTACAAAACAGCCTGGAGATCAATACAATTTCCGGAGGCTTGTACGTTAAAATGATTTCCAGTGCCGCAGGGTTGCTGGTGGGTATGATTGCCTATGCTTTTTACCACTATCTGGTGCATCTGATTGACCGGATCATCAATAAAATGGAAATCAATTCCGTTGAATTTATTGACCTGCTTGAAGAGCCGGTGAAAAGTTGATGTGGCAACGAATGATTTCCTGTTAACGAACGATACGAGAACATGAATTTAAGAAGAAGAACGAGGGTAGTCGGGGAGATTTATTCGGCATCGCTGAATGATATCATGTTTTTCCTCCTGCTTTTTTTTCTGATTACCTCCACGCTAGCAACACCCAATGTTCTGAAATTATTGCTGCCGAACAGCAAAAGCAGCAGTCAGTCTGTAAAACATCCGCTGGTAATTTCTGTAACGTCCGATCTGCAATATGCCGTGAACAGTACACCGGTACCTGCGGATCAACTGGATGCAACCATTCGTGCCGCCATCCAGGGTCAGCCTGACCCTACCGCATTGTTAAAAGTGGATAAAACCATTCAGGTTCAGAATCTTGTGGATCTTCTGGATATAGGCACACGGTACAAAATCAAAATGGTTCTTGCCACCCAGAATTCAAAACAATAATTGCAGGTTCGCCGTTCTCAGTTTAGCTGAATATTTTATCGAAATTCCAACATGGACGCTTCCATCCGTTCACGATCCATTATCCTGTCTGTGCTGATTCATGCAGCGCTTTTTCTTGTATTGCTCTTTACAGTGATGACTACACAGATACCGCCCTTTCCGGAAACGGGCGGAAGCGGAGGAGTTATCGTAAACATCGGATACCTGGACGAAGCGGCAGGTGATGTTCAGCCGCTGTCTGAGAATACCACCAGGGATCCTTCGCAGCAGGTTGTCACCTCGTCAGCTTCAGAAGAGGAGATCGTGTCCACCCAGGATAATGAGGAGGTACCAGTAGCAAAGGTTACAAAGGAACATGAAAAGAAACCTTCCAAAACCATAAAGGAGGAGGTGAAAAGTACAAAGGCAGAGACCAAAGTCGTGGAGCCTGTGAAGGTGGCAGACCCACGTGCGCTTTATCCCGGGAAAAGCAATGCTTCAACATCGCATGGAACCGGATCAGGAACCGGAGATCAGGGTGATCCAAACGGTGACCCGAATTCAAAATACTACGGTAAAAATGGTTCCGGTACGGGAACCGGTTCAGGCGACGGCACCGGCACGGGTTCCGGACCGGGGAAAGGCGGCATCAGTTTTACACTGGCAGGCAGGAAAATGGTGCGTACTCCACAGATTAACGACAGATCCCAGGAAACCGGAAAAGTCGTTGTTGACATAACCGTAGATAAAGACGGAAAAGTAGTAAATGCCATACCGGGAGGCAGGGGTTCCACCACGACCTCTTCCCTTTTGTTCCGCCTGGCCAAGGACGCAGCCCTGAAAGCCAGATTTTCTGACAGCCCGGAAGGTGCTGATATACAGCGGGGAACGATCACCTTTGTGTTTGTGGTTCAATAAGCTTTTTGCTCCGCGATTACGGTTTGTACTGGAATCATTTCTCCCAATTCCCTTACTTTGTCTTTCTGACAGATGGTAACGCATGAACACCTACAGGGAAACCCTGGATTTTCTTTTCAGCCGGTTACCTATGTTCCAGCGGGTAGGAGCAGCGGCCTATAAGGCCAACCTGGATAATACGCTTGCGATATGCAGGATACTGGAACATCCTGAAAATAAATTCAGAAGCGTACACATTGCGGGAACCAATGGAAAGGGCTCGGTTTCCAGCATGCTTGCTTCGGTATTTCAATCTGCAGGATATAAAACCGGTTTGTACACCTCTCCGCACCTGCGTGATTTCAGGGAAAGGATCCGTATAAACGGAAAAATGATCCCGGAAAAGGAGGTCGTTGAATTTGTATCTCAGCACTCGGAATTATTCAGTGAAATCAATCCTTCCTTTTTTGAATGGACCGTCGGCCTGGCCTTTGATTATTTTGCGCGGGAGAAGACAGAAATTGCCATTATAGAAACGGGGCTTGGCGGCAGGCTTGACAGCACGAATGTGATCTCTCCTGAAATCTCGGTGATTACCAATATTGGAATGGACCACAGTCACCTGCTGGGAGACAACCTGCAAAAAATTGCCCGTGAAAAGGCGGGGATCATCAAACCACAGATCCCCGTTGTAATCGGCGAGGCGCAGGAGGCGACCATTCACGTTTTCAGGGAGGTTGCAGCAGCCAATCAGTCGTCCATTAGTATTGCAATGATCCGGCTGCATGCTGTTCCGGTAAAGACGATGTTGAGAAGCCTGGTATTTGATATCTATGAAGTAAAAAATTGTTTGTATGACGGGCTGGAACTGGGCCTGGCAGGCAGCTATCAGCAGAAAAATGTGATAACCGTATTACAGACGATACGTCAGTTGACATCCATGGGCTGGCAAATTCCGGAAAGAGCCATTCGTGATGGATTGAAGCATGTGACTACGCTGACCGGATTGCAGGGCAGGTGGCAAGTGATTTCCGAAAAGCCTCTTTGTATTTGTGATGTTGCCCATAATAAGGAGGGTGTGGAGGAAATCATTGCACAAATCCGCAATACATCCTGGGAAAAACTGCATATCGTGTTTGGAGTAGTCAGTGATAAGGATATCGGGCCTATGCTTGGGCTTCTGCCGAAAGAGGCAGAATATTATTTCTGTAAGGCGGATTTGCCAAGGGCAATGGAAACGTCAGAATTATTAAAACACGCTGCGAAATCTGGCTTATGCGGCAATGCATATCCATCGGTCAGGGAAGCATTTGATACTGCCCGGAGGAGAGCCGGTCCAAACGACCTGGTCTTTACCGGGGGCAGTACTTTTGTGGTTGCGGAGGTGTGATCAGAACAAACCGGTGTGTAATCATAGCTATGATCGGACGACCTGGCCTGTGGATTCCTGTTGGCGTGGCATATCTTTGTGATGATGTAAAAATCAATTACATTTGCGTTCCTAAAATTCGGAGCAGTCGTTTATTTTATTGTATATAACTGATCTGCAATTATTTAGGGAGCATAGCTCAGCTGGTTCAGAGCACCTGCCTTACAAGCAGGGGGTCACAGGTTCGAACCCTGTTGCTCCCACTTCATTCAAAAAGGGTTACAAAGGTTTTCCGGTGTAGCCCTTTTTTATTTGCATACAATTTGCACACGTTGGAGCTTCAAAATCCGAAAAGGGTCTGTTAGTAGTTATAAGCTTATCTTTATTACAGGCCATATAAAAATGGTTTACGGAAGTTAAAAATTTCAGTTATTGAAAAATGGTTTTAAGGTTCTGCTTGACCGTAAGGACAATCGCTGATAGATCACTTACCATGATGTAATGACCGGAAATGATTCTCTTAATCCATACAGGATGTAATGGATCGGATGCTTAACGAAAAACGAATCATCATTTTCCCGTGTGATATTTTCTGGTATTGACCGGTTCGGGAAAGCAATAATGTGAATACTCTTTCAGTACCCGTTTTGGAGAGGATAGTTTCACCGGTTTACAAATCACCGGTTTTCTGAAAAATATACGGCCCCCGGAATGGTCCCCATACCTGCTGCCCTGTTGCATCAAAGCCCTTTTTCCAGATCCTCAGTTCATGTTTTGAAACGGTTATTTCAAGAACCGTGTACACCACGCCCCGTGATTCACCCGGACAGGACTTCTCCACCGTTGATCCCGAAAAATACCTTCCGTGTGGATCCTGTTGAAGCCGCAATGAACATCCCTTCTGCGGAATCAATGAATCAGGTGTCAGTGCTTCCATACGTTCGGGATGACCCGAAAATTTCGCCGGCGACCTTACTGTAAATTGGTCGAAGGTAAATGAACCGGAATCTGTCTCCGAAATCCGGCAGACACGCTGGCGAAACGGCTTTTGGATTGAATCCCTCAGCCCTTCTTCCCAATACAACCAAATAACTCCCCGGTGATTTTTCCAGATGGGATAAAAGGACACAATGGCATCGGAATAATTCGTGCTATCTTTGAGATATTGAAAATGATTGTCGAAGGTCCCTGAAATAAACCGGCCAAGCATATTCAGATCATCCGATTGCGCCCTGAGGGTCATCACAGCATTCACGAACAATGGCATAAGGATCACAAACCTTTTCATCGGGATATTGAAATATTTCTCATAAAATTACACATTGGATTTGATATATGAATTCCAGGCTTTTGTTCGTTATTGTTGCAGCCACCCTGATGCAGTGTGTGCCGATCCGGATTGAGGCGCAGTCGCTGAGATGGTCACCGGCGATGCAGGATTACACCAGGGTGCCCTTTCTCAGGATTATCGGGTCGGCCGGCGATAACGTATATGTCCTGCGCAGTAACTTTTCCTTTGAAAGTTCGGGAGAACGGATCCGTTCTAAAAACAGAAAACTCCTCCTGCAATGCTTCAATAACATCATGGATCTGCGCTGGGAGCATGAAATTGAATTTCCTTCTGAAGATATGCGATTTGCCGATATCTCAATGTTGAATGAGAGGATGGTAATCCTTGGTTTTACCATGAACAGGGACAAGAATACCTATGAATTCTTTGCCCGGTTTCTGGATCAGAACGGCTCCTTTTCAGGCGATCCTGTACCACTGGACACCCTGAGCGCGTCAGAACAGGATGATGAAAAGAAACCCAAGCTTATCCTCTCCCACAGTCAGGAACTCTTGGCTTTTGGATACAGAAAGGAACGGGCGGACGAGGCCGGACAGTCCTTTCGGGTAACGGTTTTAGACACTTCCCTTACAAGGCTCTATACGCATGAAATATCCCTGCCTGCCAATAAAAAACAATTCGTGCCTTCTTCCATAGTTCTCACCGACAGGGGGAATTTTTATATCCTGGGGATGAAATTTCTTACTGAAAAAAAGGTGAAAGCCCCCGGAGAAAGTTATTATCTGATGATGGGATACAATCCGTCCTCGGAAAAAGAGTCTGCGGATGAAATAAAACTGGAAGACAAGTTTCTAACCGATGTGGCTCTTTCGGTGGACGACCGTAACAATCAGATTCTGGTTGCGGGTTTTTATTCCGACAGGAATACTTATTCCACTGCCGGTGTGTTTTATTACGCCTGGCGCGAGGACAGCATGAAGGCCGGACAGGTGGCAGTCACTCCTTTCAGTCAGAATTACCTGATGAAGTTTATTGGAGAACAAAAAGATTTAAAAAGCCGGGAACTCCTGAATTATTCCATTGACCGGCTGGTACTGCGGCAAGACGGAGGTGCGGTTATCGTTGCGGAATCCTATTATCAGACCAGCAGAAGTTATTGGGATTATTACATGCAGACGATGATGACCCATTATTATTACCATTTTGGAAATATTATGGTATTGTCCATTAATCCTGATGGAAGTGTTCTTTGGAATAATGTGATCAGTAAGGATCAGAATTCAGTGGATGATATCGGATATTATTCCTCGTATATATCTGCCATTTCAAACGGAATACTGTATGCTGCATATAACCGGTATGCAGATGAAGAGTCCCCTGTGATGCTCACGGCCATTGACGGCCAGGGGAGGCAGGAAACCAAAACCCTGTACAGGGACAATGAAGGGGTGCTGATATTGTCCCGGATTGCGAGGCAAATTGATGAACAAACCCTGATAATTCCGGCGTATAAGCAGAATAAATTCTGCTTTCTGACCATGCAGTTTTAAGAATACAGGGTTCCCCCTGATGGATCAGGAAGGCTTGCGGAGCAACAGTTTGCTTCCGGGACTAAGGCTCTCCTTCTCATTCAAACCGTTGTATTTCAAAAGGAATTTTTTCCGGATACCCATGTCCTGCGATATGGAATAGACCGTGTCTCCTTCCTTCACAATATAATACGCCTTAGTACTGCTTTTGCTTTTGGGTTTCAGGTAAACAACCTGTCCTTCCGATAAAGGTGAAGATGATGAGGTTTCGTTATATTTTGGCAATTGCCATGAACCCAGTTCAAATTCCTTTCTGAGACTTTCGAAGCTGTCTCCTTTTCTGGCAATTATTGCTTCAATACCATTAATCTTTTCGATACGGTGACTGCTGAATGCATCAATGACGGACACAGGAGGCACATATACCGTACGAATTTCAGGAGATTTATCTTCCTGTTTAACCGGCGGGGTATTTTGAATACCGGCATACAGGGGCAGGTTCTCACCCTGATCCAGCAGGTACAACCTGTAGTCTTCAATAATTTTTATCAGACGGTCTGCATATCTTGAATCGGTAGCATATCCTGCTTTTTTCAGGCCTCTGGCCCATCCTTTGTAATCCGTAATGTCCAGCTCAAAAAGTATGGAATAACGGCTGCGTGTTTTCAGGAAATTGCTGTGGTCATCATAACTTTCAAGGACCGAACCATATTTCCGGAAACATTCATCCTTTTTGTCGTCATCCTGTATGTAATAGGGCCCTGTCCAGTCAGAACATTTGATCCCAAAATGATTGTTCGCCTCTTTGGCCAACGGACTGTTACCGTCATTGGATTCCAGCAAGGCCTGGGCCATGGTAATGCTTGCAGGAACTCCGGTTTTCTTCATATCACGTATTGCATCGTCCTTGTATAACGCGATGTATTCTTTCCGGGTCATTTTTTCCGCGTCGCTTCCTGCCGAAAAATGAATTCCGGTGGCAAACATGCATAAAATGATCAGGTATCTTTTCATAATGATAATAAACGGATGGAATTTAATTTTTAGTGTACCAATGCTTCAGGCTATGAATACCTTTCATGCTACGAAAAAACAAAAAAAGGGATACATTTTCCGTAAAAAAGAAAACCGGACTACCATTTTAAGGGAATAGAAAAATCCAGTACGCCTCCGGTATGTATGGCAGTAATTACAGATCCTTCCCTGAAGTACCTTTGTTCTATCAGATCAAGCAGTCCCAGGAACATTTTTCCTGTGTACACCGGTTCGGTGAGGATACCGGTTTGCACATGGAAATTTTTAATAAAATTTTTCAGTAAGTGTGTAACCTTTGCATAACGCCCGAAAACATAATCTTCATTGATATGGAAGCGGCCTTCATCTGCACCGGATTTTATCATGGTTTCACGGATATAATTTCCTGCATTTAATACGGCAAAACCCAGGAATTTCTGATGGTCTTTCATTGCACGGGCAATACCTGCGGCTGTTGTACCGGTTCCGCACGCACAGGCAATCCATCCGGATTCGTCCGGGACATCGTTGCAAATTTCCTCACAACCCTTTGTGCCGGCGTCATTAGCGCCGCCTTCGGGAATTACATAACATGCATCAGGATGTATTCTTTGATTTTCCAGCAATGTGCGGATAAAATCAGGATCACCCTTTTCCCTGTACAGGGTTCGTGAAATAAATATCATTTTTGTTCCACACGACCGGATAAACTCCTGATAGGGGTTTTCAGGATGAGGCTCACCTCTGATCACAACGATTAGAGGTATTCCCGAAAGGTATGAAGCCGCTGCTGTGGCAACCAGATGGTTGGAATAGGCTCCGCCAAAAGTGAGCATCACGGTGGCCCCTGAGAGTTTGAAATCCTCAAGATTATACTTCAGTTTCCGCCATTTATTTCCTGACAGGTAAGGGTGAACCAAATCCTCACGTTGCACGAAAAGGGTAATTTTCCTTTCCCGGAGCAGGGGATGATTACAGCGCTGTACTTTTACAGGCCCGTATGGGGGAATCATGCGGTAAAACTAATCTTTTGCCTGTTGTCAGGGATTCGGTAATTTTGTAAAAAGGTGAATATTCAAACACCATTTTACGAACCTGTACCCGGCTTGAATAAGTACCAAAAGAAATGGCATTTTCCGACAAATTCGATAAAGAGGACTATTATATCTCGCCGGAAGGTTACATTATCTTTACTGAAAAATACCATCTCAAGCGGGGATACTGCTGCCAGAGTGGTTGCCGTCATTGTCCCTGGAAGGATCATCGCGACGCTGACGGAAGGACCAGGGTTCGGAAAGACAGCCCGTCATAAACTGTAAATTCATTGAAGCCATGCAAACAAGCGATCTGTCAGAAAAACTGGATCTGAAAACTGCAAAGACCCCGGTGGGTTCTTCCATCTCATGCAGGGGATGGATACAGGAAGCCGCACTGAGGATGCTGTGTAATAATCTGGACCCGGAAGTTGCAGAAAGACCTGAAGACCTGATCGTATATGGCGGGCGGGGTAAAGCTGCCAGAAATGTGGAAGCGTTTCACCTGATCGTTCGTGCTCTGAAAGACCTGAAAGAGAATGAAACACTACTGGTACAAAGCGGAAAACCCGTTGGAATTCTTCCCACGCATAAAGATGCTCCACGGGTTATTATCAGCAACTCCCAGTTGGTTCCTCACTGGGCAACATGGGATGTATTTGACGACCTTGAGAAGAAGGGATTGATCATGTACGGCCAAATGACCGCGGGTTCATGGATCTATATTGGTTCACAGGGTATTGTTCAGGGGACATACGAAACATTCAATGCAGTAGCCGGGAAACACTTCAACGGATCGCTCAGAGGCCGTCTGTGCGTCACGGCGGGCCTGGGAGGTATGGGCGGCGCTCAGCCTCTTGCCATTACCATGGCTGAAGGAGTCTGCCTTGCAGCAGAGGTGGAGGAATGGCGGGCACAAAAAAGAGTTGATACCAGATACCTGGATGTTATTGAATACGATATTGACAAGGCCATTGACCTGGCGCTTTCATTCAGGGAAAAAAGACAAAACAAATCCATCGGTGTGATATGCACTGCTGTTAAATTATTGCAGCAACTGAAAAAGAGAAATATTATTCCCGATGTTCTGACGGATCAGACCTCAGCACATGATCCGCTGGTAGGTTACCTTCCCGAAGGGCTTACCAATGAGGAAGCCAATGTTCTCAGGGAAAAGAATCCCAAACGGTACCTTGAGATGAGCTATGATTCCATGGCAGAACATGTTCGGCTGATGCTCGAAATGCAAAAAGCCGGTGCCGTTACATTTGATTATGGGAACAATCTTCGCGGAAGGGCGCTGGAAAGGGGAGTAAAGGATGCCTTTGATTTTCCGGGCTTTGTTCCGGCATACATTCGCCCGTTGTTTTGTGAAGGGAAGGGCCCGTTCCGGTGGGCCGCATTATCCGGAGATCCCGCTGATATTGCCACGACCGACAAGGTGATACTGGAACTTTTTCCCGAAAACCGGTCCCTTCATCGCTGGATAAAAATGGCACAGGAACGGATTGCATTCCAGGGCTTGCCTGCAAGAATCTGCTGGCTGGGAATGGGTGAAAGGGAAAAAGCCGGGCTTGCTTTTAATGATCTTGTGAAAACCGGAAAAGTTAAAGCTCCGATTGTGATCGGACGCGATCATCTGGACACCGGAAGTGTTGCCTCACCCAACCGTGAAACCGAAGCGATGCTGGACGGAAGTGATGCCATTGCCGACTGGCCGGTACTCAATGCACTGATCAACACGGCGGGTGGGGCAAGTTGGGTATCCCTTCATCACGGAGGCGGTGTTGGTATGGGTTATTCCATTCACGCCGGTATGGTGATTGTAGCAGACGGAACTGAAGATGCATCCATTCGGCTCCGTCGCGTACTGCATAACGATCCTGCGATGGGTGTCATACGTCATGCGGACGCCGGATATGATCTGGCGCTCGACACATTGCGAAAATTCGGCCTGGATCTGAAACAACGCCTTGGATAAGAGCAAAAGTCAGAAAGTTAGAACAGTTATAATGCTGTGGTTCATGAAAATTCTGCTGAAGTTCAAACGGCCTCTGGTTTGCGGGGTCTTATTTATCACCATCCTCGGGATGAAT
>JADZBN010000159.1 GCA_020852075.1 Bacteroidia bacterium | reverse complement strand
TGACTTTTTTATTTACCAGTTTGGCATGGAAGGAAGCAAGTTCAATGGGAAGGGGGTTTCCGCCTCCGGGAGGATTTCCCAGCGCAAAATACGTGTGGAAATTATTGAAGGACGCTGAAACGATATTCCCGGTCCAGTTTGCGGTAGCCGTTCCTCCGAAATCCTGCCACAGGTTGGTTCCGTTGTCGTGCGCTACAAGCAGGGTATTCTTATCCGCTACACCATCATCGGTATCATAATACATCTGGATTGAACCGGTACTGAAATTGGCAACGTTGGAGCGGATGAAACGGGCATACCTTACATTGGAGACATTTGCGATGGAGGCAGGCAATGCGAACGGAAGACTGGAAGCAGGGTTATTGAAGACTTCCCCGCGGTATGTTACCGAAGTTGCATTGGTATGCTGAACCGTTAGCACCACAGGCCGGAATGCGTTACTGCATCCTATAGGGAAGGTTTTGCTGATTGCGGAGGCAGTGGCTACCGTCTGAATCATTGGACCATTTACAAAGGAAGTTGATGACCCGAGGTTTGCATTTGCATTAGCCTGCAGGAACAATATGTTCGCATTTGAGGTATTCAGTTTCCCACTTACCATGCTGAGGTAATTGGTGACTATGGATGTACGGTTCAGTGTGATGCCGCTTCCGTTATTTATCGAAAGGTTATAAAAGTAGGTGATGGATGAACCACCGATTGCCTGGGCTCCGGAAGGATTGAATGTAACGGTACTGCTTCGCGCAGTAAATGTACCAAGATTGTATAGGGCATTCACGCCGTCACAATTACTGGTGAGGGTCATGGTCCTGGTATCGCCGGTGGTTCCGGAAATGGAACGGATGTCGAATATTTTACCAATATCAATGTAGAGACTTCTGATTTTGAAACCCGAAGTTGAACTGAAAGAGGGCCGGAGAGAGATGCTGCGGGATGTATTTCCTGTTATCCGGAAGTTGGGCTGCACTACATTGGCGTAGGGCTTGAAGTTGAATACGGATCCGTTTGCAGTATTATTGGTACCGAAATATACAAACCCGCCATTGGAGTTAACGGTTCCGGACGTTCCCGGTACAGCAAAGTCAATGATGGTTGAACCCGTAATATTTGGTTTCTCCAGGTATATGATTCCACCGCTCATGTAAAATGAGCTTCCTGCTACGTCATTGACATAAAATACCTGCCTGTTGGTTCCGGTGGTTCCGCTGTTCAGGTTAACAGATCCTCCCGTCATGTAAAAACTGAAAGGCTCAGAACCAGATGCACCGCCATAGGTGATTCCTCCGTAAACCTGCAGAGATCCCCCTGTAACAGAAAGGTATGGAGTAAATGTTCCATTTCTGTCACTGCGAAGACCCTGGGTGCCTGAGGTGGATCCTATTTTAACAGTACCCCCGTTTACGTATAGTGCTCCCTGCAGTACCACATCGGAAGCAGCAGATGCAAACCACATGGTACCCTGTGGAACATAATATTTCATATAGGGGCCAATCGTAAAGGTTCCCGGTGTGGGATTAATGGAATAGGTCCCGGAATTATAATGAATATAACTGCCTTTGATGCCGGTAAAGCTTTTGATACTGGTTTCAAAAGCATTTTGGTACACTGTGAGCTGTGCAGTACTGGATGTTTTGTTCAATGTGACGGTGTTTACATCCCATATTCCATTACCCGTCACAATGGAATTCCCGGCACCCAGAAATGTCGTGTTGACCACCTGGGAAACACCGTTGTAGAAATCGACCTCACCGTAATTGCTGAAATTACCCCCCAACAGCAGGTTTGATGTTACTGCTGTGGCGCCTGTATATCTGAATTTTGCACCTGTATTTACGGTTACGCTGCCACTTACAAAAAGGGAATAGCTGCCGGTATTCCGGTATTCGAGATTGCCGGAGACTCCCTGCCCGATAATTATGGACGCACAATTTACCGAGGCATTAATATAAATAGTATAGCCATTACCGATATAAACAATATCTCCGGATTTAGGATATGTACCGATATTTACAAAACCTCCGTACCCGGATGTGGACCAGGTGGTATTTGATGTCCACAATCCTCCGTTGGTTCGTGAATAATAGGTATATGCAAAGGCTTGACTGGTAAACAGGAACAGTGTAAGAGCTATAAGTCCCTGTTTCAGTGTCTTTTTCTTTGTTTTGTGTTGGGGTTTGGGATCCGTTGAACGATTGTCTCGGATTTGTGAAAGCTGGGAGGCAAACTCAACGATTGCCTGCCATTTTGACTTTTTCATAGTGTAAAGTGTTGGTAGCTGTTTTCTCAGATTTTATGGGATATAGCCAGAATACAGGCAAGTTAATCGTCAGCGTACCCTTTATGTTATGATCATGGTGGAGGAGGCTTTCAGATGTAAGGAATTCCCTGAAATGCAACAGCTACACCGCCCATGACTGATTCTATCTGATCCGTAAATCGGGTTCGCAGGATTCCGTGGCCTGTTTCCACAATAATTTCCGTGAGGTTTATCAGGAGGTGAAACATGGAATGGTTCCTGGTGTCAAAAATTTCATTGAAAGGAATTCATTAATTTTGAACAGAAATTACAAACCCATGCCCCAATACCACCAATTAGGCCAGATCCCACACAAGCGCCATATTCAATTCCGAAAGCCTGACGGCACTTTATATGCCGAAGAACTTGTTTCAACCCACGGCTTTTCCAATGTATATTCTCTCATATACCATTGCCATCCTCCCACCAACATCCGGGAAATTCAGGAAAGCTATAGCCAGGAGCCTAAAATCGCGTACAAGCGATCGTTGAAACATGAAAGTTTTGAAGGTTTTCACATTGAGGCAGAAGATGATTTTCTGAAGAGCCGTAAGCCTGTACTTGTAAATAATGATGTGCACATTTCCCTGGCTGCTCCGCGGAAATCCATGACGGACTATTTTTATAAAAATGCCGATGCAGATGAAGTGATTTTTGTACACCGCGGATCGGGTGACCTGCATTCCATTTACGGATCCATTACCTTTAAGTACGGTGATTACCTGGTGATTCCGCGCGGAACCGTTTATCAATTGGAATTTACGGGCCAGGATAACCGCTTGTTAATAGTGGAATCATTTTCAGCGGTTGAGCCATGTAAAAGATACCGTAATGAATACGGTCAATTGGAAGAGCACGCCCCTTATTGCGAACGGGATATCAGACGTCCCGGTAATCTCAGGACATTTGACGAGACGGGAGATTTCAGGATCATGATTAAAAAGGAAGGGATGATATATCCATATATATATGCATCCCACCCCTTTGATGCAATTGGCTGGGATGGGAATCTGTATCCGTATGCCTTGTCAATTCATGATTTTGAGCCCATCACCGGACGGGTTCATCTGCCACCGCCGATTCACCAGACTTTTGAAGCACATAATTTTGTCATCTGTTCCTTTGTTCCAAGGCTGTATGACTATCATCCGCTTGCCATTCCCATACCATACAACCACAGTAATATAGATTCTGATGAGGTACTCTATTACGTTGACGGGGATTTTATGAGCAGAAAGGCAGTAACAAAAGGAATGATTACACTGCATCCTGCCGGCATTCCTCACGGACCTCATCCGGGCACCGTAGAAAAAGGCATCGGGCAGAAAGAAACCAAAGAGCTGGCAGTTATGATTGATACATTCAAGCCATTGTGGCTGACGGAAGATGCCCTGAAAATTAAAAATAAGGATTATTACAAATCCTGGCTGGAATAAATTTTCAGTATAATGGAAATTTTTCCATCATAGTATTCACCTTCTTTTTGACTGATTTAATACGCGTTTCATTCCCGTGGTTCATGAGAACATCATCTATCATGGATACAACACGCACGCAGTCTTTTTCTTTTAAACCCCTTGTGGTAACCGCGGGAGTACCTATGCGGATTCCTGAAGTGATAAATGGAGATTTATCATCGAAAGGAACCATATTCTTATTGACAGTTATATCGGCTTTCACCAGGGTATTCTCCGCCAGTTTCCCAGTCAGGTTTTTACTTCGCAGGTCAATGAGCATATTGTGGTTATCAGTACCTCCGCTAATGACCTGATATCCGGCGTCCATGAAGGCGTTGGCCATTGCACGCGCATTTTTTACCACCTGCAGGCAATACCCCATATAGTCATCACTCAGGGCTTCAAGAAACGCAACTGCTTTTGCTGCAATTACATGTTCAAGCGGACCTCCCTGGGTACCAGGGAATACCGCTCCATCCAGAACTGCACTCATCATTTTTATTTCTCCTTTTGAGGTAGTTTGCTTCCAGGGGTTTTCAAAATCCTGACCCATCAGGATCATGCCGCCCCGTGGCCCGCGAAGTGTCTTATGGGTGGTTGTGGTTACCACATGACAATGCGGAAGCGGGTCACTCAGGATTCCACGTGCAATCAATCCGGCCGGATGTGCGATGTCCGCCATCAATAGGGCACCCGTCTCGTCAGCAATTTTCCGCATACGCGGAAAATCCCAGTCTCTTGAATACGAGGATGCACCTGCAATCAGCAGTTTGGGTTTTTCTTTCCGCGCGACGGCTTCCATGTGATTGTAATCAACCGTACCTGTATCCCGTGAAACCCCGTAAAATACCGCGCGGTATAACTTACCGCTGAAGTTCACGGGCGATCCGTGCGTCAGGTGGCCGCCGTGGGACAAATCAAATCCCAATATGGTGTCCCCCGGGTTCAGCAGACCAAGCATCACTGCAGCATTTGCCTGAGCGCCCGAATGGGGCTGAACATTTGCCCAGGCTGCATTAAAAAGAAGTTTTGCTCTGTCAATCGCCAGTTGTTCTGACCGGTCAACGATCTCACACCCTCCGTAATATCTTTTTCCCGGTAGCCCTTCAGCATATTTGTTGGTGAGGCAGGAGCCCATTGCCTGCATGACCTGCCTGCTCACGAAATTTTCCGATGCAATCAGTTCAAGGCCTTCCTGCTGCCTCTTTTTTTCGCTGCGTATCAGCGAAAATATTTCCTTATCGTTTATCATATTCAGTGTATTAGGTACCGGAGTTCAGCGTCAGATCAGCCGAAATCAATTTCCGTGCTGTCGCCAAGATTCAGAGACTGGCTTTGTCCATGAAGAGACGCATCATTACCAATGACTGAATGATGCAAAACTGCATTCCTGATTTCAGAAAAAGAGCCGATGATGGCGTCCTTCAAAATGGAATAATTGATGATGGTGTGGTCGCCAACCGAAACATTGGGGCCAATGATACTGTTGCTGATCTTGCAATTATCTGCAATCCGGACAGGAGCAATGATAATTGTGTTTTCAAAATTATGGGGTATGGTACCGGGAACTGTTTTTTTCAACAGTACCGCGTTTGTTTCCAGTAAACTATCCTTACTTCCGCAATCATACCAGTGTTCAACAGTAAAGGGGCGGATTTTAGCACCTTTTTGTATCAGATTCATGATACCGTCGGTGAGTTGATATTCTCCCTGTCCGCTTTTGCCTCTTGCAATCAACTGATTGAGTGCATCCATCAGCATTCTGCCTTCTTTTATTTTGTATAAACCTACCAGGGCAAGATTGGACTTGGGTATCGGGGGCTTTTCAATTACAGATCGGATGGAGCCGTCTTCGTTTAATTCGGCTACACCGAAACTCCTCGGGTCATCCACCTTTTTAACCCCAAGAAGGGATCCTTCCAGGGAAAGAATGTCACGGATCTGAACATCAAATATACTGTCACCCAGTGCAATGATGAGTTCATCATCTTCCCTGATAAGGTGCCTGGTCTGCCATACGGCATGGCCGGTTCCTTCCCGGGGTTCCTGTACAATAAATGTCTTATCAATTCCCGGATAGGTGGTGCGGATGTATTCTTCCACCTTGTTCCCCATATAACCCACAATAAAAATAAATTCCCTCAACCCCGCCTCAATCAGATTGTCAACAATATGTGAGAGAATGGGTTTTCCGGCGACAGGCACGAGTGCCTTGGGCTGTGTATGGGTGTGTGGCCGTAATTTGCTTCCTATTCCTGCAACCGGGATTATTACCTTCATGAAATATACCGAACATTGGTGGAAAGATTGCTGAAAACCTTTGCAAGAACTGTCCACAGTTAAGCAGGTAAAAGTATTACTTTTGGCGGTTTCCTGCACATTTCCTTCATAACGATGTCATTATCATAATGCTAAACAATCGCATAAACCGCCTTTTTGAAATCAGGTTCCCGCTTATTCAGGCAGGAATGCTTTGGTGCAGCGGTTGGAAATTAGCCTCTGCCGTCAGTAATGCGGGAGGGCTTGGCCTGATTGGCGCAGGTTCCATGTACCCTGAGATTCTCCGGGAACATATCCGGAAATGTAAAAATGCAACCCGTAATCCTTTCGGCGTGAATGTACCTTTATTGTATCCCGAAACGGAGAAGATCATGGAAATCATTGTGGAAGAAGGTGTAAAAATTGTATTCACGTCCGCAGGTAATCCCAAAACCTGGACCCCTTACCTGAAAGATAAAGGGGTAAAAGTGATTCACGTTATTGCCAATTCAAAATTTGCCGCAAAGGCGGAAGAAGCCGGTGTGGACGGGCTGGTCGCTGAAGGTTTTGAAGCCGGTGGCCATAACGGAAGGGAAGAAACAACAACGATGGTGTTGATACCATTGATCCGCAGGATGACAACCCTGCCGCTGATTGCGGCGGGCGGCATAGGCAGCGGGACAGGAATGCTGGCTGCATTTGCACTCGGTGCTGAAGGCGTCCAGGTTGGAACAAGGTTCGTTGCATCCGCCGAGTCATCCGCACATGAAAATTTTAAGAGCAGGGTGGTGCAATCTGCAGAAGGCGACACCGTCCTTACACTCAAACAACTCACTCCTGTCAGGCTGATTAAAAATAAGTTCTATGCAGATATTGAGGCGGCCGAACACCGTGGAGCTTCTGCGGAAGAACTAAAGACCCTTCTTGGCCGTGCAAGAGCTAAACAAGGAATGTTTGAAGGGGATATGCAGGAAGGAGAACTTGAAATCGGACAGGTGTCGGCCGGAGTAATGGAAATTCTGCCTGCCGCCCAAATTGTTAAAAATATAATAGACGAATTTTCTGCAGCAGGAAATGAACTTTGCAGCAGATTATAAGCCGGGAAATACCATATCGAAAAATTACCGTCAATGATTACTTATTCCACTCACCTGTTAACCAACAACCTGAAACTGATCATTCACCAGGACAAGTCCACACCCCTTGCCACGGTGAATATTCTCTATAAGGTAGGCGCGAGAGACGAAAATCCTGAACATACCGGATTTGCCCATCTTTTTGAACACCTGATGTTCGGAGGCTCGGTAAATATTCCCGATTATGACGGTCCACTGCAGCTTGCAGGAGGTGATAACAATGCATTTACCAATAATGATATTACCAATTATTACCTGACCCTTCCTACAGGGAACCTGTCCACGGCTTTCTGGCTGGAGAGTGACCGGATGACTGGCCTTTCCTTTTCGGAAAAAAGCCTGGATGTCCAGCGCAATGTGGTCATAGAAGAATTCAAACAACGTTATCTGAACCAGCCATACGGTGATGTTTGGTTGTTGCTTCGTCCGTTAGCCTACAAGGTACATCCATACCGGTGGGCAACTATCGGAAAAGAAATTGAGCACATAGAAAAGACTACACTGGATGATGTTAAAAATTTCTATTACAAATTTTACAACCCCGATAATGCCATAATGGTTGTTGCCGGGAATGTCGTAGAAGAAGAAGTGAAGGACCTGGCTGAACAATGGTTTGGTTCTATTCAAAGAAGCACCCCTCCAAGAACAGGATATCCGCCAGAGCCGGATCAGCATGAGTTCCGTGAATGTACGGTGGAACGGGATGTCCCCTTTGATGCAGTGTACCGTGCCTATCATACCTGTTCCAGGCTGGACAGGGAATACCATGCTGTGGATCTGCTGACAGACATCCTGAGCAGGGGTAAATCCGCCCGCCTGTATAATGAACTTGTCCTGAAACAGAAACTTTTTACCAATATCCATGCATATACTACGGGAGATTTTGACAAGGGGCTGATCGTTGTGGATGGTAAACTTGTAAAGGGTGTGAAGATGGCAGATGCCGAAAATGCCATTGACGAGGAGCTTCAAAAAATTATCCGTGTGCCTGTTCAGACGGATGAACTGAAAAAGGTTAAAAATAAGATTGAATCCACCACTGAATTTTCTGAAGTGGATTTGTCCGAACGCGCCTTAAACCTTGCCGTTGCAGAATACATGGGAGATGTGGAACTTGTAAATACCGAAATAAAAAAATACCAGGCTGTTACTGCCGGTGAAATCATGGAACAGGCATCCAAAATATTTAAGAAGGGAAATTGTTCTGTATTACATTACTTGTCGAAAACCACATCCAATTAACAGTTATGATCATTCCTGATTTAGACCGGACTCATCCTCCCATACCTGCCTCCTGGCATATTGAACCTGTTCAGCAGGTATCACGGTATTCGCTTGATAACGGGATACCGGTGTATTATATAAATGCCGGTTTTCAAAACCTGGTGAAAGTCGAACTGATATTTCCCAATCTCCGGTTTGGGAAGGACTTTCCATTAGTAGGACCTGCTGCTAACCGGCTGATGAGCGATGGCACCTCGAAGCACAATTCCCGTGAACTGGCGGAAGCCATTGATTATTACGGAGCTTTCCTGGAAACGGAAGAGGGCCCTGATTACTGCAGCCTCCAGTTATATACCCTCACCAAACACCTGAACGAAACCTTGCCTTACCTCAGGGAGATCCTTACCGATCCGGTGTATCCGGAAAATGAACTGGATGTGTACCGGCAAAATCACAAACAGAAACTGATAATTGAAAATAATAAGGTGGGTTCCTTATGCAGGAGGAAATTTGCCAATATGATTTTCGGGAATGATCACCCCTATGGTTTTTTTGTTTACCCGGAGGATTATGACCGGCTGGAGAGGGGAGGACTTGTGTCCCATCATCGTGAAAAATATACCTCCGGACATTGTACCATCGTTGTGTCGGGCAGGATAAGCGCTGAGGCCCTGAGGAACCTGAATGCGCAATTGGGCGGAACGGACTGGACCCGTTCAAACGGCGTTACTGAGACAAATGACACAATGCATCCCTCTCCCGGTAAAAAACAATTCGTTCCGGTAGATGGCGCAATTCAATCAGCGATCCGGATCGGTAAAATCGTATTCAACCGTTCCCATCCTGATTATCCTGCCATGACAATACTCAATACGGTTCTCGGTGGATATTTTGGGTCACGCCTGATGTCCAATCTGCGGGAAGACAAAGGATATACCTATGGCGTAGGTTCAGCAGTGGCTTCCCTCAGGCAGGCAGGATATTTCTTTATTTCAACGGAAGTTGATGCAGGGTCAACATTGAATGCCCTGCATGAAATTTATCTTGAAATTGATCGTTTAAGAAATGAGGAAATACAAGAACCGGAAGTGAAAATGGTCAAAAATTATCTTCTTGGCACATTTCTGAAAGGAAATGATGGTGCATTTCACCTTGCGGAACGATTCAAATCCATTCATTTTTCCGGCTTGGATTACGACTATTACGACCGCTATATCCATAAGCTGACAACCGTAACGGCTGGTGAGTTGAAGGAAATGGCCATCCGTTATTTGGAACCATCCACCCTCTGTGAAATGGTGGTTGGCAGTAAATAATTGACCGGGATTGTATTCCTAAGTAATTTTATTGCAGAATTATCCTTTGATGCGCCATTTTTACATGAAAATAGTGCATTTCCTGCTTTTCTTTTTGGCAGGCAGGGCGGCATTTGCTTTTACCCTGCATTGTGCCAGCGTATCCCCTTCCGGAAGTGTTACCATTTCATGGGATAATACCGGTCTTTCAGGTGCAGCCTTTACCTCATACGAAGTATATCATTCCACCCTGCAATCAGGGCCTTATGCGCTGATAACTTCGGTTTTTATTTTTGGTTCGACTACGTATACCGATGCATCCGCATTGGCAAACAATAATCCCGCCTATTATTATGTAATATATAAGAACACCTCGGGAACTGACGTGTATTCCGATACCTTACGGGCGATTTATCTCTCGGTTACCAACCCGGGGACAGGATTTGCCGATTTATACTGGAATGTAGTGAAGGACCCGTTGATCGCCACCAACAGCACCTGGTATAAAGTGTACCGGGAGTATCCTCCGGGATTTTTTACGCTGATAGATTCTGTTAATGCCTCTTCCGGCATCCGGCCGATGGAATACCATGACCAGATTTCCATTTGTCAGGATACCATTAAATACCGCGTGGAAGTATCCGACGCATCCGGATGCAAATCCATATCAAATGTCAATGGCGATTTTTTCAGGGATTTACAGCCGCCTGTTTCACCACCCCTGGATTCGGTAACCGTAAATGCCGCAGGCAATATAGATATTGCCTGGGAGGTAAGCCCCTCGCCCGATACCCGCGAGTATGTGATCCTCCGCTTTATTTCCGGTGGATGGGTTCCTATTGATACCGTAACGGGAATTAATTCTACTTTCCTGAGCACTTCTCTTGCCGCTTCAGGAAGTGTATTATCTTTTCAGGTGCTTGCCGTTGACAGCTGTGGAAATCCGGGCGGACAAAGTACTCCCCACAGCAACATACAGTTAAATGCATCCTTTCTTCTTTGTGAAAAAAGCATTGAACTCAGCTGGACACCATATAATTTCTGGAATTCAAATGTTACGTATGAAATCCTGAGAAGTGTCAACGGTTCAGGAGAAACGGTAACCGGAACCACATCACTTACCAGTTACCGCGACAGCGGCCTTGTTTCAGGCAGCACCTATTGTTACAGGGTGAGAGCGCGTGAAGTCCCTGGCGGCAGGAGTTCCACTTCCTTTACGGTTTGCCTGAGTCCGAATTTTCCCGCTCCGCCTGCCTTTTCGTATCTCAGAACCGCCACTGTTACCGGCCCTTCATCCGTACTGGTTAAGGGATATGTAGATGCCTCTGCAGCAGTCCTCAGCTATGAATTATTGCGATCCGTATCTCCGGGTGGTCCGTTCCGCAGCGTGGCATCACAGCCTGCTACCGGAAATCCTGAAATTACGTTCAGAGACATGCCGGTTGATCCTGCCTCAGAAATTTATTATTACAGGATAGCAACCATTGACTCCTGCGGGCTCAGTGTACTGCAGTCGCAGGTATGCCATACGATCCTTCTCACGGCCAAAGCGAACAGTAATTATACCAATACCGTCACCTGGTCGGATTACGGCGATTTCGGCGGCGGTGTGTCGGCATACCAGCTCTACAGGAAAGTAAACGGAAAAACAAATCCCATACCGCTTGCCGTATTTCCTCCCGGAAGCTCATTTACATATACTGATACCGTTATAGATGATTTTTACAGCAATGGTGAATTCTGTTATTATGCAGAGGCTGTTGAAGCACAGGGGAATCCGTATTTTTACCTGGACACCAGCAGATCCAACGAGGTATGTGTTAAACAGGATCCCGTTATTTTTATTCCGAATGCTTTCAGGCCCGGCGGAGGGTTGAATGATTATTTTGGACCACTTAACGGATTTATAGACGCTGAGGATTACAGATTTACGATATTCAACAGGTGGGGTGAGGAGATTTTTGATACCCGGGATCCCAATGAACGATGGGATGGAAGCACCAGTCAGCAACAATCCCCCGCAGGGGTGTACGTGTATATTATTAAGGCAAGGAATGCGGATGGTGAAATCATCCAGAGAATCGGTTCCGTCACATTGATACGTTAATTCATGAATTGGTATCTGTTACGGTATTTCTTGTATATTTGCGTGCAACTTTTTTTTAATACCTGCCATGAAAGTTGCACAAGAACGCTTCCTGGGTGAAGCCCTTACCTACGATGATATCCTACTGGTTCCTTCCTATTCGGAAGTCCTTCCAAATGAGGTAAATGTATCTACTCACCTCACCAAAGGGATCAGGCTCAACATTCCGGTAATTTCTGCTGCCATGGACACGGTAACCGGTGCGGAAATGGCCATCGGGATGGCTCAGGAAGGCGGTATTGGCATACTACATAAGAATATGTCACTTGAGCAGCAGGCAGGAGAAGTAAAAAAGGTAAAACGGAGTGAAAGCGGTATGATCAATGATCCCGTTACCCTTCATGCAGATGCTCTTGTGGGTGAGGCGCACCGGATCATGAAAGAACATGGCATCGGGGGAATTCCTGTGGTGGACAAACGAAATATCCTGGTCGGAATATGTACCAGCCGGGACCTGCGATTTGAGAAGAACCTGAAGCGTCCTGTAGCTGAAATCATGACTTCCACGCATTTGGTCACCACAACCGGCGTCAAGGACCTGAAGGAGGCCGAAAAAATTCTGCAGGAATATAAAATTGAAAAATTGCCGGTGGTGGATAAAAAAGGCAAGCTGGTAGGGCTTATCACGTATAAGGATATCCTGAAAGTAAAGTCCCGCCCAAATGCCTGCAAGGATTCCTTTGGCAGGCTTCGTGTCGGAGCAGCCATCGGGGTTACCATGGATTCACTGGATCGTTGTACGGCATTAGTAGATGCCGGGGTGGATGTGATTACCATTGATACGGCTCATGGACATACCAAAGGCGTGGTGGAGGTTCTTAAAAAAGTCAGGAAGGCTTTTCCCAAGCTACAGATTATCGTCGGGAATATTGCCACGGCAGAGGGCGCCTTATACCTGGCAAAAGCAGGAGCGGATGCAGTAAAGGTTGGAATCGGCCCCGGCTCGATTTGTACGACAAGGGTGATTGCCGGGATCGGAGTGCCACAATTTACCGCCGTATTTCAGGTAGCAAACGCATTGAAGGGTTCCGGTGTAAGGGTTATTGCCGATGGAGGAATCCGTTTCAGCGGGGACATTGCAAAGGCCGTTGCTGCCGGTGCTGATTCTGTTATGCTGGGATCTCTTCTTGCGGGGACAGAGGAGTCACCGGGAGAGACCATTATCTACGAAGGCAGGAAATTCAAGGTGTACCGCGGCATGGGTTCCATCGAAGCGATGCGTGAAGGATCCGGTGATCGCTACTTCCAGGCCGCAACTGACGATGTCAAAAAACTCGTACCTGAAGGAATCGTAGGCAGAGTACCCTACAAAGGCAATGTTTCCGAGGAATTGTACCAGCTTGTTGGCGGCCTCCGTGCAAGTATGGGATACTGCGGCGCCAGGAATATTGCGGATCTTCAATCTTCGCGTTTTATCCGGATTACGTCTGCCGGAGTCCGTGAAAACCATCCGCATGATGTTACAATTGTGAAAGAAGCCCCCAACTATCACCGTTGATTTTTTACGCTTCCAATGATACAGGACGGATTACTACTCCGAAATGCCCCATTCTGTGCAAACTTTCTGCAATTCATCTTTCCCTCATGAGCGAATTTCATATCTCCTTCATTTTCTGAATTATTTGAAGGGAAACAGGAATTATTAACTTTGCCCCTCTTAAAATTTCAATCCTTATGAAATACTACCGTTCGATCGCATTTGCGTGTTTATTGATTGCCTCAGAACCTGCATTCTCTCAGGAAAAAACGGATCCTGTGATTATGACTGTGGCGGGGGAAGACATTCCCAAAAGTGAATTCGTCCGCGTATTCAAAAAGAACAATACCAAGGAAACCAATTTTGATAAAAAAGCGGTTGATGAATATGTTCAACTCTACATAAACTACAAACTCAAGGTTAAAGAGGCGCTCGAACTTGGAATGGATACCGTTAAAGCATTCATTGATGAACTTGCCGGATACCGGAAACAACTTGCCCAGCCCTACCTTGTGGATAAAGAGGTGTCAGACAAACTGCTTCATGAAGCGTATGACCGCATGAAGACGGATCTCCGCGCATCCCATATTCTGGTTAAATGTGATGCCGATGCGCTTCCAAAGGATACGCTGGAAGCATACAATAAAATCATGAAAATCCGGGCGGAGCTTTTGAAGGGTGGTGATTTTGCAACGCTTGCAAAAAAATACTCTGAGGATCCCTCGGCAAAAGATAACGGAGGTGACCTTGGTTATTTTTCAGCCCTGCAAATGGTATATCCTTTTGAATCCATGGCCTACAATACCAGGGTGGGTGAAATTTCAATGCCTGTACGGACCCGTTATGGGTACCATCTGATTAAAGTAACAGACTCGCGTCCCGCACAGGGAGAGGTTCGCGTTTCTCATATCATGGTAAAGGTGGCAGCGAATGCCAGCCCGGAAGATACCATGAAGGCATTCCAGAAAATCAATGAAATTTATGATAAACTTAAAACCGGCGGTAACTTTGAAGAACTGGCAAAGCAATACAGTGACGACCAGAGTTCTTCCAAAAACGGTGGACTGTTGCCGATGTTTGGTACCGGAAGGATGGTACCTGAATTTGAAAAAGCTGCGTTTGCACTGAAGAATGTGAATGATTATTCGGCTCCAGTTCGCACATCCTACGGATGGCATATTCTTAAACTTATTGAAAAGAAACCCCTTGGATCATTTGAAGACCTGCAGGCAGATTTGAAGCAACGTGTTGCGAAGGATTCCAGGTCCGAGCTAAGCAAGACTTCCATGATTGAACGCATCAAGAAGAAATATGGATTCAGTGAGAATCCGAAAATGAAGGACGAATTTGCAAAAGTTGTGGACTCCACGCTGACGGAAGGCAAATGGACCACCGATAAAGCAGCAGGATTGAAAGGCATCATGTTTACCCTTGGAAACAAAAAATATTCCCAGGCTGATTTTGCCACCTATCTTGCCGACCACCAGTCAAAACGCAGCAGCGGCAATTCTCCCGTTAGCCTGATGAACCATCATTACGGTGAGTGGTTAAATGAAAGCTGTCTTGCCTATGAAGAAAGCAAGCTTGATTCATTGTATCCTGATTTCCGTAACCTTATGAAAGAGTACCGTGATGGTATTCTTCTCTTTGAGCTTACCGACAAAAAGGTATGGTCCAAAGCCGTGAAGGATACAACCGGCCTCAAGGAATTCTATGAGAAGGATAAAAACAATTATATGTGGGGGGAAAGGGTGGATGCCACCATTTACACCTGTGCAAATGCCGAAATTGCCAAAGAGGTGCGTAAACTGATGAAAAAAATTGATGATAACGATACCCTGATGGCGCGTGTGAACAAGAGTTCTCAGTTGAACCTTCAGGTAAAGTCCGGAAAATTCGCAAAAGGAGATAACGAAATCATTGACAGCATTTCCTGGAAAACGGGGATAACCCCTGATTTCCCACGCGACAAACAGGTTGTGTTTGTGGACATCAGACAGGTCATTCCTCCACAACCCAAGACTCTTGAAGAGGCCAAAGGGCTTGTTACGGCCGACTATCAGGCCGCGCTGGAGAAAGAATGGATAGCCTCACTAAGGGCAAAATATACAGTTACGGTGAACCAGGATGTAGTGGATTCGGTGGCTTCTTCAAAATAATTTAATTCAAATAATCCCGTTGATATGGCGTTCCCATTCCGGGTGCGCCATATTATTTTTGACAGGTAAAAGCAATTTTCAGATACCGCCGGATTGACGGCGATTCTGTTCATCAGATATGGGTAAATGGATATTGTACGTAGTATTCATGACAGGGTGTTTGTCATCCTGTAAATATTTTGAAAGGAAGAAGGAACGGCCGGATGATGCTATTGCCAGAACTTTTCAGTACTATTTGTTTCCATCCGATATCAAAGGCCTTATTCCGGCCGGTACCAGTCCTTCAGACAGCCTCGTGATCGTCAGAAATTTTATTGACAACTGGATCCGTCAAAAGGCTGTGTTGCACAAAGCCGAGAATAACCTTGATGATGAAAAAAAAGATGTAGAAAAAAAACTGGATGAATACCGTAACTCCCTCATCACCTATGCTTATGAAAGCGAACTGATCCGTCAAAAACTCGATACGGTTGTACCGGATGAGGAAATTGAGGAGTATTATAAAACCAATCGGAATAATTTTGAATTAAAGAATAACATTCTGAGAGTTATTTATCTTAAAACAAGTAAAAAGAGCCCTAAGCTTGATAAGGTGAGAAACTGGTACGGGAGTGCCAACATGAAAGACAGGGCTGCCCTGCAGGAATATTGCCGTCAGTATGCGACCAATTATTTTCTGGATGACACAACCTGGTTGTTGTTTGATGATCTCCTGAAGGAAATTCCCATTAAGACCTATGATAAGGAACAATTTCTCCAGAATAACAGAAACATTGAGATTGAAGATTCCACCATGGTTTATTTTGTCAGTATTAAAGGATTCATGATCAAAAACAGTATATCACCCCTGAGCTTTGAGAAAAATAATATCCGTTCGCTTATTATCAACCAGAGAAAGCTAAAACTGATTGAGCGGATGGAACAGGAAGCGTATGAAGAAGCGTTGAATTCGGGTAATTCCGAACGCTACTAAGGACCACAGGATTCTTACAGATATTTTACTGAAACACCGGATACCGCCGTAATATCCCTTGCCAGGCACCGGCACGAGACGATATTTGATCAAAATAATAATGCAGGAATAAATTACCTTTGCGCCACCCATGAAAAAGCTGAAAATACTTTTTTCCACGGTTCTTGTACTTATCATTTCCTCCAGCCATAGTAATGCACAGCAGGTGATTGATCAGGTTATGGGTGTAGTGGGGAGTAAAATCATCCTCCGGTCGGACATTGAAAAACAATATGTCCAACTGGTAGCCCAGGGCACCAAGCCCGACGGAGAAACAAAATGTTATATCCTGGACCAGTTGCTTCTTCAAAAGCTACTATTGAATCAGGCTGATATTGACAGTGTTACGGTTTCAGACAGCCAGGTGGAATCGGAACTGGACCGGCGCATGCGTTTTTACATCAGGCAAATCGGTTCGGAAGAAAAGCTGGAAGAATATTTTCATACGACCATCATTGAACTCAAGGCTGAATTGAAAGACCTGATTCATGACCAGTTACTGGTGCAGACCATGCAGAGTAGGATTACCAAGGATGTTACAGCTACCCCCAATGATGTGAAGGAATACTTTGAAAGCATTCCCTCGGACAGTCTTCCCTATATTGATGCCGAAATGGAGATTGCCCAGATAGTAAAAATACCTCCTGTAAGTCAGGCCGAGAAAGAAGCCGTGAAAAGCCGGCTTGAGGAGTTCAGAAAGAAGATTCTTGCCGGTGAGGATTTTGCTGTATTAGCCGCATTGTATTCCCAGGATCAGGGTTCGGCAAAAAAAGGCGGCGAACTCGGACTGTTTGACAGAGGTACCATGGTGCCCGAATTTGAAGCTGCAGCATTCCGGCTGAAACCGGGAGAAGTATCACCGGTTATCGAAACCAAGTTCGGATTTCATATATTACAACTTATCGAAAGACGAGGCGACCAGATCAATGTGAGGCACATACTGCTGAAACCGGAAGTATCCGACAAGGATATGGTACAGGCAGTACATTTTCTGGACAGCCTCAGAACACAAATTATCAACGGATCCATCACCTTTGAAGAGGCTGCCCTGAAATTTTCTGATGATGAGGATACCCGGAATAACGGAGGCCTCATGATAAATCCTGAAACAAACACCACAAAATTATCGCCTGATAAAATTGACAGACTGCTTTTCTTTCAGGTAGATACCATGCCCCTCAACAGGGTATCGGTTCCACTTGCCATGACAACATCTGAGGGAAAAACCGCGTACAGGCTGATCATGGTAAAATCAAGAACAAAGCCTCATAAGGCAAACCTGAAGGATGATTACCAGAAAATCCAGGAGGTCGCCCTCCAGGAAAAGCAGAATAAGATGCTGAGTGACTGGATAGACCTGAAACGTAAATCAACCTATATTTCCATTAATCCCGAATACGGAAACTGTGAGGCACTCAGGCACTGGAAAAGTGATCAATAAAACCGAGTTGTTATCGTTTGTTATAGTTCCCATTATTAAAAAAAACACGTAAATACCTAAAGAATTTTTATGGCAATCCAATACGGCAGTGACGTAGATGCAGTGAAAGACCTGGTAGTCAAATACGGTCAGCTCAGGAATGAAATCGGTAAGGTAATCATCGGTCAGGACGAGGTAGTACGGAATGTGCTGATTTCCATATTCAGCCGTGGGCATTGCCTTTTGGTCGGCGTCCCGGGCCTTGCCAAAACGCTCCTTGTAAATACCATCGCAAGAACTCTTGGTCTCAGTTACAACAGGATACAATTTACGCCCGATCTGATGCCCTCGGACATCATTGGGACCGAGATTCTGGATGAATCACGACACTTTAAATTCATTAAAGGACCTTTATTTGCCAATATCATTCTTGCGGATGAAATCAACCGTACACCTCCCAAGACGCAAAGTGCGCTGTTGGAAGCCATGCAGGAATATGCGGTGACTGCTGCCGGTCAACGGTATCCGTTGTCATTGCCGTTTTTTGTACTCGCCACGCAGAATCCCATTGAACAGGAGGGAACCTATCCATTGCCGGAGGCACAGTTGGATCGCTTTATGTTTAACGTGATGCTGACCTATCCTCAGTTTGACCAGGAAGTGATGGTGGTGAGGAACACCACTTCCGACTTCAGTCCCGATCTTAAAAAGATTTTGAGCGGTGAAGAAATCCTGTATTTTCAGGAACTCATCAGGAGAATTCCCATTCCTGATAATGTACTGCAGTATTCCGTGAGCCTGGCGGCTAAAACGCGCCCTGGCACCGCTTCTGCCACCAAAGAGGCGGATACGTATCTAAGCTGGGGCGCCGGGCCGCGCGCCTCACAATACCTCGTAATAGGCGCCAAGTGCCATGCAGCCCTCCACGGTAAATTTTCACCTGATATTGAGGATGTCAAGGCGGTGGCTCTCTCCATTTTGCGCCACAGAATTGTACGTAATTACCGGGCCGAAGCAGAAGGAATGAGCGTTGAGAAACTCATTGAAGGCTTGTTAGTCTGAAGCCTTGCCGGAATCCTTCCTGGATTTTTTTGGTGAGGTGTTTTCTTCTTCCCGTACAGGTTCAAGGGTTTCTATGTTTACCGTGGCCCTGATGTTTCCGAAATTTACATAAACGGTATTTTTCCGTATGTCTTCAACAGTTCCGGTTTGTTTGCTGTGCAGCATCCGCACCCGTGTTCCCACCTTGATTTCTCTGCTTAATCTTTCCCTCAGTGCAAGTTTCTTTTTCTGGATTTTTTCAGGCGTATTTTCTTCAGTATTTTTTTTAACCAGTGCGTTCATGCTGCTGACAAATTTTTTTATCACTGATTTTTTGTCCTTTGTTTTTCCCCATTCTTCCGAGAGGTTTTTCAGTCTGGTACCAAGTTCAAGGAGCTTTTTCTGCCGGTTCCGGGTATCGGAATCCTTTTCCATTTTTTCCGTCATCCGGTCTGAAATTGCTTCATACCTTGCTATGGCTGCATCGGCTTTCCGTTCCTTTTCCCGGATGGTTTTCAGATCCTCTTCAGCCTGGCTCTTCTGCCGGTGAAGGGATGCAAGCATGGAATTCAGTTTGAGTTTGTCCTGCTGAACTTTCTCTTTGGCTCTTTTTAGAACCTGTTCGGGGAGCCCTATTTTCTCAGCCACCTCAAAAGTATAACTGCTTCCGGGTTGTCCGGGAATTAGTTTGTATTTGGGTTGAAGGGTTCGGGGATCAAAGAGCATGGATGCATTGCTCACACCCCGAAGACGGTCAGCCAGTAATTTGATATTCGTGTAATGTGTGGTAAAAATTCCATAGGCCGATCTCCGGTTCAACTCCTCCAGTACTACTTCAGCAATCGCACCGCCCAGTTCGGGATCAGTGCCTGTTCCGAATTCATCAATAAGGATCAGAGTACGGTTGTTTGCATTTCTGATAAAATGATTCATCCGGATCAGCCGGGATGAATAGGTGCTTAATGCATATTCAATACTCTGGCTGTCACCAATATCCGCCATAAAATGATTGAAGAAACACATTCCAGATTTTTCTGATGCTGAAACAAGCAATCCCGATTCCAGCATGAGTTGCATCAGCCCTACTGTTTTAAGGGTAATGGATTTCCCGCCGGCATTTGGCCCGCTGATTATCATTATCCGGTTCTCCGGATCCAGTTTCAGGTTTAATGGAACCACCGGTTGACCCCTTTCCCTGTTTTGAAGGAATAGCAGGGGATGTACTGCATCGCAGAGATGCACCAGCGAATGTTTATGTATTTGCGGGAGGTGTGCATTTATATCCAGAGCAAAAAGGGCCTTTGCCCTTATCAGATCAAGATGTGAAAGGAAAGAATGGTAGTTTTTAATGAGCACAGCATGAGGCCTCAGGATATCGGTAAGCATACGCAGCAATCTCAGTATCTCGATACGTTCATCCTGTTCCAACTCCGCAATTTCATTGTTGAGTTCTACCAGTGCCTCCGGTTCAATAAAAGTGGTTCGCCCTGAATCACTCTTTCCATGAATAATTCCCCGGACTTCCCTTTTGTATTCGGAAGGAACCGAGAGTACGCGCCTGTTATTGTAGAAATTCTCCTCATTATCCCTGAGATATCCGCGTTTTCTCAAGTCATTAATATATTGCCTGAATTTCCTGTCTGTTTCCCGGCGCCCGGAATGGAGCCTGTTTCTTATCTGTAGCAAATCTTCCGAAGCATTGGACCTGACCAGTGCATGTGCGTCAATTATCCGGTCAATTGCCTCCGGTATATCCCTGCACGGGAAAATATTGCGGGTAAGTTTTTGGATAGTGGGAAACAGTTGAGGCCGTTCTGACAAATATTTTAGCAGGTCGTTAACGAGAATCACTGCTGAACGGATCCTGCTGAATTGAGCCTCCGTCAGTGTACTCCCCGGAACAGCCAGCAGGTTTGCTTCATTCAGGAAATCATCAAAGATAAAATCGGGGAAGTGTCCCTTGTTTTCAAGAACGACCCTGAATTCTTCGGTCTGGTTCAGGCGTTCAATTGCCAGATTCCGGTCTGAAAGGGGAGACAGGCTCAGTGCCAGTTTCCTGCTGGTATCTGTCCGGCAGAAATCCGAAACTTTTTCCAGGACCCGGTCGAATTCAAATAACTGCAATATATTTTCCCCGTGGATTATCACTGGTTGCAAAGATTTGATTTTTGATTCATATTGCAAAAGCTAACGGAATGCAGAGGAGATGCAAATGTGGTGGTTACATTGGAATTTTCCTTAAAACCTGCGGAGGACCGGTATAATGCAGGACTCAAAAGATATAATTATTATTGGCGGAGGTGCTGCCGGTTATTTTGCCGCTATTGCCTGCGCCGCACAACAACCCGCAAACAGGGTATTGATCCTGGAACGGTCCAGAAACGTGCTGAATAAGGTCAGAGTCAGCGGTGGTGGACGGTGTAACGTGACGAATGCCTGTTTTGATCCCCGGCAATTGATCTTGAATTATCCCAGGGGATACAGGGAGTTACTCGGACCTTTCACAAAATTCGGCCCAAAAGAAACACGCGAGTGGTTTGAATCCCGTGGTGTCATGTTGAAAACCGAAGATAATGGCAGGATGTTTCCCGTGACCGGTCAGTCTATGACCATTGTTAATTGCCTGATCAAAGAGGCAGAAAAATACGGGGTTAAAATTATACGGGAATGTATGGTTGTACGTCTTTCTTTTTCAGATGGTAAATTTTTTCTGTTTGGTAATGATGGACATGAGTTTGCTGCCGACAGGGTTTTGATTGCAGTGGGAGGGTTCCCTTCAGTTTCATCCTATGAATGGCTTAAAACAACCGGGCACACCATTATCCCGCCCGTTCCATCGCTTTTTACCTTCAACATGCCTGATAATCCCGTGACCCGTTTGATGGGATTAAGCGTAAATGATGCGGAAGTTTCCATCAGGGGAAACCACTTTTCCAACCGGGGACCCTTACTGATTACACATTGGGGTATGAGCGGTCCGGCAATTCTGGGATTGAGTGCTGTTGCTGCCAGAGAGCTTTCGGAAATGAATTATTCTTTTGAATGCATTGTAAACTGGATACCGGAATTGCATCCGGACTCTGTGTATGATGAACTGGTGAAAATAAAAAATTCAAATGCCGCCTCACGTATGAATACAACAAGGTTGTTTTCCCTGCCTTCCAGGCTGTGGGAATTTATCCTGGGAAAATCCGGTATTAATTTGAATGTAAGATGGGCTGATTTACCTTCATCAAAACTCCGCCTGTTGTTCCGGACTCTTTCGGGTGATTCGTACAAAGTTCAGGGGAGGACAACCTACCGGGAAGAATTTGTTACTGCAGGAGGTATATCCCTGAAGGAAATTCACTTTGGTACTATGGAAAGCCGC